>NZ_JAAHIE010000161.1:0-13775 GCF_010671945.1 Moorena sp. SIO4E2 | reverse complement strand
TCTAGCACTAAACAATCGTTGTCCATCCGGACTTATGGCTAGAGAATTCACAAAGCTCTCATGACCTTTGAGAGTGTCGAGCTCTTCCCCAGTGTTGATATCCCAAATTTTAATCGTTTTATCGGCACTAGCACTAAATAGTTGTTGCTCATTCTGACTAATTAATAAAAAGTTAATTGAACTTTTATGACCTTGGATAGTGCGGATTTCTTGTCCCGTGTTGATATCCCAAATCTTAATTGTCTTGTCGGCACTAGCACTAAATAATTGTTGTCCATCCGGACTAAACGCTAGATGATTAATATAACTTTTATGACCTTGGATAGTGCGGATTTCTTGTCCCGTGTTGAGATCCCAAATCTTAATCGTCTTATCGGCACTAGCACTAAATAATTGTTGTCCATCCGGACTAATAGCTAGATAATTAACATAGCTATTATGACCTTCGAGAGTGTGGATTGCTTCTCCCGTGTTAAGATCCCAAATCTTAATATTTTTATCGGCACTAGCACTAACTAATTGTTGTCCATCCGGACTAATTACTAGATAATTAACCCAACTTGAATGACCAGTGAAAGTTTTAGTGTCAACTACAGATAATTCTTGAGCATATATTTCTTGATATTTTCTCAGGGAAGCATTATAGGATTTATACAATAGCCAACCACCAGCACCAAATAATCCAACCACCAGAGCCAATATCCCTCCTAACCACCATCTTCTTCTTGGGGGTTTTACAAATTCCGTTTCTATAGAAATATTGGGTTGAGATTTAGTTTTAAAGCTTTGGTTGGTTGTACTCCCTTCTATATTATTATTAGCCTTTGAAATACTAATCAAAGAGTAAATATTAGCTAGATCATTTAAAATTTGCTGAGTCTTCTGAGGTCGAGCTGCTGCGGTTGGTGCCATCAAACTATCAATAAAGTCTGCTAGCTGCTCAGATATTTGAGGAGCATGATCACGCCAATGAAATTGATCATTTAACGGATCATAAACACTCTGATCTGTGACTGATTTGCCAGTCAGTAAATAAACAAAGGTTCGCCCCAGAGCATAAAAATCGGACTGTGGGACTGCATAGCCTTTTTCTTGCTCTGGGGGAGTATAGCCATGGGAACTAATCTTGGTAACACTGCCTCCACCACCGATTTCCGCTAGGTAGGTATAGGTCAACTCTCTAGCGGTGCCAAAGTCAATCAATACCAGTTGCCCATTGGCACGGAGCATGATGTTTTCTGGCTTGATATCGCGATGGAAATAGTTTTCTTGGTGAACAAGATGCAAAATCTCTACTATCTGCTTTAACCATTTAAGGGCTTGCGGTTCTAAAATCGGGTGATTGCCCTGTTGCCTCATCCACTGCTTCAAGTTAAGTCCATCAATTTTCTCCATGATGATGCAATGCAGGGGCTCCTTACTATGTCTAGGAAAAAACTGAAAGTAGCCCTCTGGATCGATTTGAGGGATACCGGGATGAGTCAGCTGGCTCAATACAGCTGCCTCTTGGCGAAATAGTTCAATAATTTTGGATTTCGAGTTGTGCTCCGGCTTAAGGACTTTTAGAATTTTTGGTACTGCCCCGTTGTAAGCTTCGTAAACCTTACCAAAGCCACTTTGGTCACTCAACAGGCGCATCACCCGATAGCGACCTTGTAATAACAAATCTGAGCCACAATGGCGACAAACCAGATTCGTCATGTTCCCTGGGTCATCTGGCTGAAGACACAGGGGATTGATACAGTAGCTCATGCCTAGCTACAAAAAGATAGTGGTCTTATCCCAATATTAGGATGGGGGTCTTGAATTAATCTACTCAAAGCAATATTTTCGCTCATTACGCCCCTAGTAGCTCAACAGCAGGAGTGAACAGATCAATATATAGGTTTTTATAGAGTCAGCTAGCAAGCAAAACTACCCACATTCATGGGGGAGATGTAGCCAGCGGTAGGAGCTTTTAAGCTCCGTGATGCTCTCTGTGATTCTCAATATAACGCCTAACTGTTTCAGAGCTGACGTTACCGGCAGTACTGACAAAATAACTTCGAGTCCAAAGGGAAGGGAGTCTAAGCAGGATTGGAAACTCTTGTCTGAGATATCTTGATGACCTTCCCTTAACTCGATTTACTACGTCTTTGGCAGATAGGCAAGGGTAGGCATTAACAAACAGATGAACGTGGTCAGGCTGGATTTCAAGGCTGATTAACTTGCAGTCGAGGTCTGTACAAGACATCTCAGGGCTGGCTAGTTAACAGTGACGCTAACGGAGCCGCAAACATAATCACAAAGGTAGCCACAAGGTTAGGCATCGACCTAACTAGAGTGGGTAGGGCTGTTTTGACTCAGCCGAGACGAATACAACTGTATGCTTCCACAACCTCAGTATAAAGGTCTGAAGAATCCCCCATCTTTCAAGTGGGGGAGAAGTCAAATGCTAGTACAAAGTGGCGGTCATGGAATGCAATTGTTGCCTAATTTTGCCTAAGTGCTGCTCCAGTTCCTTAGGAAAAAAGTTACCTTTATTTATTTAACTATTTATAGTGGCAATTAAACTATCAACCGTCAACCGTCAACATCCTTTCCCGACAGACTACAATATCGTATCAATTCAATGTCCCCTCAAGCAGGTGGCAATCTACACTAAAACTGGTACATTGTAAAGAAGTATGTCAAAAAGCCCAGCCCAGCCAAGAACTAATCTATGAACTGTGTTGCTGCCCCAGACAGGCAATTATCCCGATTTTCCCTGCCTCAAAATACAGTCCCCTACTTGCAACAACTGACCATATTCTGTGATTTTGACGGTCCCATTGTTGATGTTTCCAATCGCTACTACAGCACGTACCAGCTAGCACTAACCGATACTCAAGGGTTCTACCAAGCTCAAGGTATAACCTTACCAATCCAGACCATGAGTAAACAGCAGTTCTGGCACATGAAGCAAGAACGCATCCCTGACGAGGAAATTGCCATGCGCTCAGGGTTACGAGGAGAGCAAATCGATTTCTTCTTGGGGCGTGTGATCAAGATTGTGAATGAATCTGCCTTATTGAACAAAGATCAGCTGCAACCAAACCTAAACTGGGCCTTAGCTTTGCTGCATTCTTATGGCATCCGACTCGTTCTGGTGACATTGCGTTCCACATCTCAGGTCAAACAGATATTGAGCAATTACGGTTTAACTCGTCTTTTTAGCAGCATTTATGGCACAACAGAAAACCACCATGCTTATCAAAACTATGCTCAGGTTAAACAGGAACTTCTCCAACAAGCCCTCTGTGACCATAGTGCTTCATCCTACACGGAACAATCTCTGTTAGCTGAACCATCGGTATCTGCTTGGATGATTGGTGATACAGAAGCCGATATTCTCGCAGGACAAGCCCTCTCAATTCCGACTATAGCTCTAACCTGTGGCATTCGTTCTGAATCATATCTCAAGCGGTTTGAACCTACTCATATCTGTAGCGACATACTTTGTGCCACCTCTTATCTATTAGAACTCTCTAGAGCTGTTGGCTCTACCGAACTTGCTATGTAAAAGCGATGCAGTGGCTCTACGGGCGTTTCCCGCACTCGCGCTTTGCATCAAGACACTGTTAGGAAATAATTAGTATAATCCTGATTGAGCGGGAGTTTTAGTTTTTGATAGAATAATTTTTTATAAATCAACCGCTCAATGATAATTAGTGAGCAATAAGCGCGGTTTTATGCATAATAGGTTCGGTAGAGCCATAACCTTCAACCTTCAACCTTCAACCTTCAACCTTCAACCTTCAACCTTCAACCTTCAACCTTCAACCTTCAACCTTCAACCTTCAACCTTCAACCTTCAACCTTCAACCTTCATAAAGCATTAGGATTGCTCCATTGAATTGCACCACTGCCACCACCGATTGAGTGGATAGTAGACGACTGGTGCCCAAAGACTACTGAGAATTGCAGAACAGATGGCAATACGCTGATGGTCTGTCCAGATTTGTGCTAATTGGCGAGAGCCTTGAAAACTATGCTGAATAGCGGTCACTGTTTCCCCAACAATCGCCATGCCAAACACAATTAAAGCTACTGAAATAAAATCTTCCTGAATATACCGCTGCTTTTGAATTAGAGCAGTCAAGATCCCAACGATGGCAAGGCTATAGACATGGGTAGGCTCAGGGAATGTCATACCATCTTGTACTAATCCCAATACCAACCCTGCGAATGCTCCTTGAAACGCTGTGCGTTTAATGCTCCAGGCAACAACCCAAATCAACAGCCAGTTGGGAGCGATTCCCAGTAATTCCATTCCCGGTAAACGTGTCAGTAATAAGATTGAGCAGAGGATAACTGAACTAACTGTCACTGCCCAATTGATTGTTCGACGAACCCAAATAGAAAACTCAGACGTGTTGGTCATTGGTGATTAGTCATTGTTGATTAGTCATGGGTCATGGGTCATGGGTCATTTGGATCAATAATCACCCACTCCAGATAACTCATCGGGGCTGTCAACTCAATAATCGCCTCTGGGGCTGGACTTTTGTCAAGAATAACAGACTCTACACGTCCTAGGGGTAAACCAGCTGGGAAAAGCTGGCTGACAGTGGAGGTAGCCACAGCATCACCAGGACGGACGTTTGGCACTTTATCAAAAAACTGCATTATTGCCCGATTAGTTCCTTGTCCACGCAAAAAACCCATGCTACGGCTACGGCTGATCACGGCACCTACCTTACTAGTGGGGTCACTGATCAGCAAGGCACGACTGGTGTGGGGTGTCACGGTAACGACTCTACCCACTACACCGCCAGGTGCCATAACAACGAAGCCCTTTTTGATCCCAGCTTCACTCCCTCTTCCCAGAATGATTTCTTGCCACCAGCTGTCAGCGCTACGTCCCACAACAGGCGCAACAATTCTTAGTTTCTTCGGGGTTTTTTTATAACCTAACAGCTCTTTTAGCTTCTGGTTTTGGGTTTTGAGTTCCTCTACCTGCTGTTGTAGTTCCAGTGTCCGCGCATTAGAGAGGCTTTCTTCTTTAGCAGGTAGCGATTGAAAAGGGCGGGTTATCAATTGATAGATTTCAAAAATTGTTGCACCCTGAGTTCTTCTAAGTAACCAAGCAGCAATTAGGGTAAGACTCCCCAGCATAATTGCTACTCCATGTCTCCCCCACCAGCGACGCAGCATGTACATAGCCTATCCATAAAATAGTCAGATTTTGGCTAATCAGTGAGTTTTTACACTAGCCACACTCAATCTACACTCTTAAGATATTGAATAAAAATACTCTTTAAGGTTGATGTTTAATAGCTGACAATTACATATTACGGGAACGTCCACTAAACACCCGCTCTAACTGTTTGTAGTTCTCTAAGACTCGACCAGTTCCCAAAACAACACAGCTGAGGGGATCAGCGGCCACATGGGTTACAATGCCGCTTTCATGACTAATCAGTGTATCTAATCCTTTCAATAAAGCACCACCACCCGCCAGCATAATACCTCTATCAATAATATCAGCTGCCAGCTCGGGGGGAGTCCGTTCTAGAGTGCGCTTAACAGCATCAACAATAACAGAAAGGGGTTCTGCCATACTTTCACGAATCTCTGGTCGTTTGATCGTAACAGTTCGTGGCAAGCCAGACAGCAAGTGTAATCCTCGCACTTCCATGGCAGCTTCATTATCGTCAGGTGTTGGATAGGCTGAGCCAATGCGGATTTTGATGTCTTCTGCTGTCCGTTCCCCAATTACTAGGTTATGGACTTTTTTCATATACTGAGTAATTGCTTCACTCAGTTCATCTCCCGCAACACGCACTGATTCGCTTAGAACTGTTCCCTGCAAACTTAGAACTGCTACCTCAGTGGTGCCTCCACCGATATCAATAATCATGTTACCTGTTGGTTCTGCTACAGGTAATCCAGCACCAATGGCTGCTGCTACTGGTTCATCAATTAACCTAACTTCTCTAGCACCAGCCTGTAATGCGGCTTCCATGACGGCTCGTCGTTCCACACCTGTGACACCGCTAGGGATACCAATCACAATCCGAGGTGAAACTAGGGCTTTGCCTTCGTTTACCCGCTGGATGAAGTGCTTCAGCATCAGTTCAGCGGTATCGAAATCAGCAATCACACCATCCCGTAAAGGACGTACGGCAACTACATTACCTGGGGTTCTGCCCAACATCTTTTTTGCCTCTTCGCCTACGGCTAGGGGAACCTTTTCGTCTTGATCAATGGCAACCACAGAAGGCTCTTGAAGAACAATGCCTTTACCAGATACATAGACTAAGGTGTTAGCTGTACCCAGGTCTATACCCATGTCCCGTGACAGGGAAAAGTGATTCAAAATACTCACTAGTTTCTACGCCTCACAAAATGCTGTGTACAACCGAAATTGCACCGGAACTGTAACTGAGGTGGATTCTATTATGTTTTTTCCAGTTAGTCTAGTACGCTAGTACACTAGGTCATTATGATTCTCCGGATACTATTTGGAAGAAATTTCTGCGAATACACCCAGCTGCAAATACATAACGGTTTCATCGGCTCAAGTTAAGCTCCAGTTAACTAGAATATTGTTGATGACTGACTTGCTTCGGTGACTTAAAATAAGTCTTAAAATAAGTTAGTAATTGTTATACACCAGCTGAATCTGTTATTGTAGAGCCATAATCAGTACAAAAGTACCAATATAACTATGAGTCTCAATGTTGTCCATTTAGTCGGTCGTGCAGGTACAGACCCAGATGTTAAGTATTTTGAGTCTGGGGGTGTATTGTGTAAACTGGCCTTGGCAGTGAGACGACGGACACGCAATAGTGATCAGCCTGACTGGTTCAACTTAGAGATTTGGGGGAAGACGGCGGAAGTAGCTGCTAATTATGTGCGTAAAGGTAGCTTAATTGGTGTAAAAGGGTCTTTGAAAATTGACACTTGGAGCGATCGCACCACCGGAGCTGATCGCTCACAACCTGTGATCCGAGTAGAGCGCCTTGATTTACTTGGCTCTAAGCGTGATACTGATCCGAGCGCTGTAAGTAGCTATGATAACACCGAATTTTGAATAGTTTTGATTTATACTCAAACCTCATAACTAGTCTAGCTATTAGCTTTCGAGGAAACTAATAGCTAGACTAGTATAGGTCTGGATTTATACCCTAAGTTCCCTGAGTAAAAACTAAAATACTTAGGGCTAAGAAACTTAGCTCTAAAACATTTAGGTCTACTGCTTACCTAATGCTATGAACTAGATCTATTGCTTTTCAGCCAATTCCTGTGTTTAGGTGATTACTTACCAGTTGCCGAGCACTAGTTGCCGAACACTAGTCAAACATGCTTCAGACGATGATTGTCTGATCCTACAGGTTCACCAAGAAGCCGTCTTACCTCAGTTTATGACCTGGCTAACCAGGTGGGCACTGTCGAATATCGCTTGAAGTTTCTGGGTATTTTCCCAGTCTACTGCCGCAAATCCGATTAGTTCCCTTATATATATGAGCATAGATCAAAAAACACTATTGGCAGTCACCAACTTCCCAGTAAAACCTGCTGACTCTATTGTAGTAGCTGCTCAAAATATCTGCAACATCTAGGTGTTTGACCACATAAATGCCTAGCAGGAGAAAATAGTGTAATAAGACTTTACTGATTTTGTTGACATTGGAACTATTGCGTGACTACAATCATTTCCTTAAATACTAACCATTTCCAAACCTTAGACTTGTCTCCAGCTCAGACAGTGGTTGAAGGGTGGCTGCAAGACGGTGCGATCGCAAACTATGAGCAGCAGCTAGGCTTTAAGATTGATTTTGATTGCGATCCTGAGGATCCACGAGAATTCTCAGAGATCCCAGAGGTGCGGTTATGGTTTGTGCGCTTGGATGCTACCTATCCCTGGTTACCTTTTCTACTAGATTGGAAATCTGGGGAATTCGTCCGCTATACTGCTATGCTAGTGCCCCACCAATTTAATCGTACAGAAGGCATCCAGTACAACTCTGAAGCCTTAGAAATTTTCGTGATGCAGAAGATCTTTGTACTTAGTCAATGGTTAAAGCAGTGGGGTATACAAAGCCAATCCCGCCTCAAGTCGATGGCTCAGTTACTTGGCTATGAACTAGATGATACTTTGTTTGATCTGATCGAAATCTCAGGGGGTGATATCAAGTCCGGTTGAATACCCATCATAAAGAAGATTGATGGGGAGATGGGGAGATGGAGCCGGGGCTGATAAGTACAAGAAACGCTATAGTTGGAGAAGAGATACGATGAATGGGCAGTTTATGCCTGTGCAAAGTATAAGTCCACATCGGGTTGATTATCATCTCAATCAACCCCTATAGCTTCAGCTTTCCATCCTCCCTCAACAGAGTTTGGGGATAACAGAAAAGCGCCTTTATTACTTTCTCAACAAATACTGGGAGCCTATTAGCTACCCCAAATTTGCTCTAATACAGTTTCCGGTTTGATATCGGCAATCCGACCGGTAGGTGATTGAATACCGTATACCCCCTCCTTGGCAGGTAGTAGTTTTTTGGCCTGTGTCGGACCAAACAAGGCAATGGTAGGAGTACCAACAGCTACAGCTAGATGCATCGGTGCACTATCGGTACACAGCATCAAATTAGCACCAGCAATCATGGCTGCCAATTTTCCAATATCTTCTGGAGCAGTAACAATGATGTCACGATGGTACTCGATCATAGCCTGGCACCATTCTGCATCCTCTGGCCCTTTTAGCAAGACAATGGGCAGATCTGGTTGTTTTTGGCGAATGTCCTCAACAATCTTCTGCCATTGCTCAACTGGGTAGATTTTATCAATTCCTTGGGACAGAGCGAGTTGACTAGAACCGCCATGAATAAGAATGTAGCCAATTTCTGGAATCTCTAGCTGTTGCTGTTGAGCTTCTGCCCACTCAATATCTGATTTGGGAACTCTAACCGCGAGTTCTTGACAAGGAACGTTAATACCGAAACCTAGTAGTAAGTCGTGGTACATATGGGCAGCATACTGCTCAGTTTTTAGGGGCACAGGGTTGGTAAAAAACAAATCCCTTGAACCAGCTTGGTAACCAATTCGACGCACAATACCAGTCATCCAGAGCAACAGCCCAACTGACCACCGACGTCCCAGGGTCATCGCAGCATCGTACTCGCGATCGCGGATCACTCCCAACAAGTTACCAAAATCTGCGAGACCATTGCGGTCTTTAAAATCAAAGGTTAGAACTTCATCGACTGACTGACAAACCCGATAAGCCCCCTTGGCTCGCGGTTCCACAATAACGTCAATCTCAGCTTTGGGATAATACTGTTTTAGTTGTGAGAGGGTGGGAAAGAACAGGATTTGGTCGCCAATTCCACCAGGAACAAGGGCTAGTATTCTCATCTCAAATTACTTGAGCTTACGGATCAGTTTAATTTTAACTTGACGCTTGAACGACTAATTCTGAATTATATCCAGGGCATATTATCCTAAGCTCAGCCATGAAGCAGCAGCTAAGAGGTAGAATATCGTGCATTTATTAATTCCAGCAGCCGGAATGGGACGACGGATGGGGAGCGATCGCAATAAGCTTCTTTTAACACTTCTAGGTAAACCAATACTGGCTTGGACACTGCTAGCAGCAGAGAAAGCCAGTAGTATTAGCTGGATTGGGATCATGGGACAACCCTATGACTGGCCAGAGTTTAAAGCAATTCTAGCTGAACTTGCCCTATCTAAACCTGTGGAGTTGATTGAGGGGGGTGAAACGCGGCAAGAATCTGTCTATAATGGCTTGCAGGCTTTACCAGCAGAAGCCAAAAGGGTGTTGATTCACGATGGTGCTAGATGCTTAGCTAGCCCTGAGTTACTGGCACGGTGTGCCCAAGTCTTAATGGGTTGTCCCGGTCTAATTGCCGCTGTGCCAGTCAAGGATACGATTAAAGTGGTGGATGAAGCCAATCTTGTTCAAGATACACCGGATCGGAAGGGATTGTGGGCAGCACAGACACCCCAGGGATTTGAGGTGAAGTTGTTGAAACAGTGCCATGACCAAGGACGTGAGGCTGGCTGGGAAGTTACGGATGATGCCGCTTTGTTTGAACGGTGCAGCTTGCCAGTAAAGATTGTGGAAGGGGAGGAGACGAATTTGAAGGTAACTACCCCAGTTGATTTAGCGATCGCAGAATTTATCTTGCGCCAACGTTTTGAACTCAGTGGAACCGAATCTAGTTAATTAATTAACCATGATTAATCATAGTTTATGTTGCCCAAGGGAATGGAAAATTTCCACATACCAATAATGAAATTACTATGGAGATCCAACAACGCCACCCTTGGCCAGTCAATAGTGAAGAAGCCAAAGCAATTCAACAACAACTACAACCTGAGGTAATTTGTGAAGATCAGTTGGGGGAAGTCCAGTATGTTGCGGGTGTGGATGTAGGTTTTGAGGAAGATGGTGCTATATCACGGTCAGCAGTAGCAGTTTTAAGCTTTCCTGACTTGCAGCTGAGGGAAAATGCGATCGCACGCAGACCCACTACCTTTCCCTATGTACCAGGCTTCCTATCATTTCGAGAAGTCCCTGTAGTACTGGATGCTTTGGAAAAAATTAGCATTATCCCTGACTTAATTTTGTGTGATGGTCAGGGCATTGCCCATCCTCGTCGCTTTGGTCTTGCCTGCCATCTGGGGGTACTGACAGATATTCCTACCATTGGTGTGGCTAAGTCGCGATTCATTGGTGATCATGAACAGTTGCCCGAAAACAAAGGTAATTGGCAACCGCTGAGGGATGATGGAGAAATCATTGGAGCCGTTGTGCGTACTCGGACTGGAGTTAAGCCAGTCTATGTTTCCATTGGTCATCGCATCAGCTTACCCACAGCAATTGATTATGTGTTGCGCTGCACATCTAGGTATCGATTACCAGAAACAACTCGCTGGGCTGATCAACTAGCATCAAAGTGAAGTTAGAATTTAGAATTTAGAATTTAGAATTTAGAATTTTACATTCTTCATTCTACATTCTACATTCTTCATTCTTCATTCTTCATTCTGCCTTCTTCATTCTACATTCTTCATTCTACATTCTTCATTCTACATTCTACATTCTTCATTCTTCATTCTTCATTCTTCATTCTTCATTCTACATTCTGCCTTCTTCATTCTTCATTCTTCATTCTTCATTCTTCATTCTTCATTCTTCATTCTTCATTCTTCATTCTTCATTCTTCATTCTTCATTCTTCATTCTTCATTCTACATTCTACATTCTACATTCTACATTCTACATTCTTCATTCTTCATTCTTCATTCTTCATTCTTCATTCTTCATTCTTCATTCTTCATTCTTCATTCTTCATTCTTCATTCTTCATTCTTCATTCTGCCTTCTACATTCTACATTCTTCATTCTTCATTCTTCATTCTTCATTCTTCATTCTTCATTCTTATGGTAATACCTCTTCTTCTAATCGATTAACCCGTTCCTTGAGTTCTATTACTAAGGTAGCGAGACGCTTAAACATGGGGTGATCAGCGTCTACCCTGCTATAGCTATCAGTTGGTGATGGTACCTGGTGTTGACTGGGTCGATTACTATCAGGAACTGACTGGCTGACCTGACGTAACTTAGTGTCTAACTGATTGAGTTTAAATCTCAAGTTAATTATCTCAGATTCAAGAGAAGAAATCCGCGATTCTACAACAGTCATAGAAGCTGTGGCTGGTGGAATAAACTGTGAGATAAAAATTCCTAAGATTAAGCCAAAAGCGAGTATTACGATTGTTCGTTTCAAAGTAGTACAACCCCATTAGTTATCTTACTACCCATTATGAGATACTCTTAAACCGTCATTAATCGGGATCATCCAGTATGAAACGGTCAAGGTGCAATTTATTGTTGTCCGAGTGAGGAGTGGTCATGCAGTAATTGGAGTTGAACTTTCCACCCATCTGTCTGGACGTTCCTGGCATCTCGACCAGGAGTTGCTTGAAAGCCTGAGCAAAGCTCATGTTTACAATCAATCCAACCAAGCTCAACTGCATCAAGCAGACTCAGTCCCATCCCTTTCAAGAAACGCGCGGTACGACGCAACAATACTGCCATTACCTCGGTCTTATTCATGTACCGAGTTAGTTCCTTGTCCGTACCCCGAGCAAGGATGTTTTTGGCAGCATTGTGGTCAGCCTGTAACACGACCCCATTAAATCTGGTAAAGTTGTCCCCGCTCCTTTTCCCCAACAGGGTTCCAGTCACGGAGTCAACTTGCGACGTGTAACTAGGCTGGACTTCTGTCACAATCGACCCAGTCCAATCAGCCCATTTTTGTAATGAGTCCCGCATTTGACCCTTCATCCAGCTATTAAGCTTGCGAGACATGGCTTTGGACTGACGTTTTCCTTTAATCGGTTGTGTTAAATCTTCTGCAAAAATTTTAAGTGACTTCCCATTAAAAAGAGACTTAGATGCGGCTCCTATGATAGCCGTTAATTCTGACTGATTTTGTCTGTAACGCTTGTTCTCTGTTTTTCTGCTTAAGTTATTTTTAAGAATACGATCCGACTTAGCTGGGTCTATTTTTTCTAGTTTTCTATGAAGTGCCCAAAGCTTTCCTCTTTTGCGGTTTTTGGCACATATACGAACGGACTTTTTGGTGGTAACTTTGCCTAACCCTTTCCCATGCGCTTGACCCTCTGAATCATAGAAAGCCTCCGTGTATCCCTTGTCTACTCCTACAGGGCGACGTTCACCGGGAATTTCTACATTTCCATGGTCTACAAGAAAATGAATCTCAAACCTTTGCAGAACTTGGTTATGTATCAACCGAATTTGTCCTTTTATTTTTCGGTTAGATCTGACGATTATCCTGTTTCTCTTTCCTCTCCTTAATCCAGCTAATTCTAGTTGGTATGTATTGCGAGAGAGTCGTTTGCATTTATAACCCACTTGTTGATAAACTATCTGGTTCTTAACCCAGGAATGTCCCCGCTGGAATTCTTTCCTAACTAGTCTATGCAGCAGTGGGTTTTCCAAAAAAGCTAAGGTTTTAAGCTGTTTGCAAAGTTTTTTCCTGGTCTTTTGGTTTTCTTTCCCCGGAAACCTTCTATAAATTTTCTTTATTACCGCATCGATACAGGCTGCCTGCTGGGCTGTAATGGCTTTTGCTACATCATTGATAGTCCAGTCCATTATTTTGGCAGGCAACCCCAGAGTATCTGGAGTCCTGAAGCTTTTTACTTCCGGGATAGCCTTTTTCCAGTCCAGTCCCCAATGCTTGATGCTCCCCAGCTTGTTGTAAGACTCAGCTCTAACGATGCCTAGTTTTTTCATTGTAGACAGCAACTCAGTCTCAATCGACTCAGTCATCCCCACTACGGGGACAATTTGAGTCGATAGCTTTTTGGTTACGCCTACTTTTTTTGACATCGTCAACTGGTGTGTCTTCTTTCTTGATTTAGATAGATTTCTAGCGCTAGCAAAACGTCAATGTCGGTTTGGTACGGTTAAAAACCGTTTTATACCTATTTATTGGGGTTTAGTTGCGTGACTCGTTCCTTTGGACTTTCATTGTAACCATTCAACTATCAGCAGTAAGCTGAAGGGCTACAGGCATAGTATGAATGGCTGATAGCTGATAGCGCTAGACTGAATAGTTACATTGATAAGCTGTTCGGCATTTAAATTGGTATAATAAAAATTAATAAATAACCCAATAATAGGAAATATGCCAGCAAAAAATTATCTGACACAAGAGCAAAAAACAATACTTCAAAAAGCCTTAAAAATAGA
>NZ_JAAHIE010000160.1:0-13864 GCF_010671945.1 Moorena sp. SIO4E2 | reverse complement strand
ATGTCCTAACTGCCCTGGCGACTGCTATATCCCTGGGATTTGGCCACTCTACTTGAGGGGTTCAATACGCTAAAATTCAAGCAAACTGGGTGTTAAAATTCCCTATGCTTGACACATTCTCGACTCAACTCTATCAACTCCAACAATTCGCTAATAACCTGGTTGACAGCCAACTGACTCACCTGAGCCTAGTCAGCATAGCCATCATCTTTGCTGCTGGGTTGCTGACTAGCCTAACCCCCTGTATGCTATCAATGCTACCGATCACGATTGGCTACATCGGTGGTTATGAAAATCAAGGACGGCTGCAAGCTGCTACCCAATCGGTATGGTTTTCCTTAGGCTTAGCCACAACCTTAGCTGCATTAGGAATTATCGCAGCATCTATCGGGCGAGTCTATGGTCAAATCGGTGTTGGCTTACCGATTATTGTGAGCCTAATCGCCATTATTATGGGGTTGAATTTACTAGAAGCACTACCGCTACAGTTTCCAAGTTGGGGTGGTATGGATTGGATTTCCCAGGAATGGCCGAAAGGGTTACGCTCTTATCTCATTGGTTTGACCTTCGGTTTAGTTGCGTCTCCTTGCAGTACACCGGTATTAGCAACGTTACTGGCTTGGGTTGTCTCAACTAAAGATTTAGTGTTAGGTGGTGCCTTGCTGTTGTCTTATACAGCTGGTTATGTGGCACCCTTGATCTTGGCAGGTACGTTTACTGCTTCAATTAAACGATTATTAGAATTGCGACAGTGGTCGAGTTGGATTACACCAGTAAGTGGTGCGCTATTGGTGGCATTTGGTGTGTTTTCGTTGTTGTCTCGGATTCCTGTGGGAATTTTTTGACTGAGTACTGAGTGCGTCGTAAGCTATCAGCTATCAGCTATCAGCTATCAGCTATCAGTTATCAGCTATCAGCTATCAGTTATCAGCTATCAGCTATCAGCTATCAGCTATCAGCTATCAGTTATCAGCTATCAGCTATCAGTTATCAGCTATCAGCTATCAGCTTATGCGCTACGCGCAATGGACTTTTCTGGTGACTTTCAATTATCATAAATCTCGAACTATTAAATTCTCTCGTTTGCGCACGCTACGGGAACGGCGCACGCTACGCTGGGTTTATTTTAAGCTGACCGCTGACCGCTGACCGCTGACCGCTGACCGCTGACTGCTGACCGCTGAATGCTACTGAGATTCTTTTCATAAATCTGCTCATCCTATTCAGAAAACAAGTAATTAACTAGACTGGATATGACTTTAGAAAACTCATCAGATAACTCATCAGATAACTCATCAAATAACTCATCAGATAACTCATCAAATAACTCATCAAATAACTCATCATTGAATAGTAGCAGTCGGTTGTGGCGTCGGTTAGTATCAGTGCTGGCTAACTTACGGTTAGCGATTATCTTGCTACTTGCGATCGCACTCTTTAGCATCAGCGGTACAGTTATTGAACAGGGTGAATCTCTGGCATTTTACCAAGCTAATTATCCTGAAGACCCAGCGTTGTTTGGTTTCCTGAGCTGGAAGGTGTTGTTGCTGCTAGGGTTAGATCATGTCTACCGGACTTGGTGGTTTTTGTCCTTATTAGTGTTATTCGGTAGTAGTCTGACCGCCTGTACCTTCACTCGTCAATTTCCAGCTTTAAAAGCAGCCCGGAATTGGAAGTTTTACAAAGAACCCCGCCAGTTTGGGAAACTTGCTTTGAGTGTAGAGTTGGACAAGGGGTCTTTTACTTCCCTCACTGAGTTGTTAGAGAAGCGGCGTTACAAGGTATTCCAAGAGGGGGATACTATCTACGCCCGTAAAGGAATTATCGGACGGATTGGTCCAATTGTAGTACATGCCAGTATGTTGATTATCCTGGGAGGGTCAATTTGGGGCTCAATGACAGGATTTACGGCTCAGGAAATGGTTACCAGTGGCAATACATTCCAAGTTAGAAACATTATTGATGCCGGTCCGTTTGCTTGGCCCCAAATCCCCAAAGATTTGTCAGTGCGGGTGAATCGTTTCTGGATTGATTACACTCCATCCGGGGATATTGATCAATTTTACTCCAATCTGTCAGTTTTGGATAGTCAAGGTGAGGACATTGACCAAGAGACTATCTATGTGAATAAGCCCCTAAGATATCGAGGTGTCACCTTTTACCAAACGGATTGGGGGATTGCTGGGGTTCAGGTGCAGTTGAATAATAGTCCAATTTTCCAGCTTCCCATGGCACAACTTCCCACTAATGGTGAGGGACGGATTTGGGGCACTTGGGTTCCCACAAAACCTGATTTAAGTGAAGGGGTATCCCTTTTAGCTAGGGATTTGCAGGGAACCCTGTTTGTTTATGATGGAACGGGTAATCTCGTTTCAAGTGTTCGTTCTGGTATGGGGATTAAGGTCAATGGGGTGATACTTAAAATTAAAGATGTCATCGGCAGCACTGGCTTACAAATTAAAGCTGACCCGGGTATTCCCTTTGTTTACACTGGCTTTGGTTTACTGATGTTAGGGGTACTGATGAGTTATGTCTCCCACTCTCAGATTTGGGCATTACAAAAAGGCGATCGCTTTTATATTGGTGGGAAAACCAATCGTGCTTTGGTCACCTTTGAACGGGAATTGATTGAGATTTTAGAGCAGGTGGGTGAATCATCCCAGACCGTAGAACCTTTACTAGCTAAATCTGCTTAGTATGACCGCGATCCAGCTTCCGAACAGGGGAGCCAGTGCCGCCAAGACGTGCTAGTTGTTCAATAGATACTTGTTCAATTCTGCAGTTAGACCCTCAACTTGAGGGGCTTTCATAATAGTGAAATGGTCTCCAGTAATAGTGTGAGTTTGGATATTACCTAGAACTAGAGAACCCCAGCCGTGGGTTGGGTCTTCAATTACTGCTGGGGAAGTTTGACTAGCATTTAGAAGGAGAACTGAACCTGGATAAGCTTGTGGTTGATAATAAGAGTTTGCTGCTAGATTTGCTTGAAAAACTTCCCATAAAGAACGCATTTGCTCTATTTCTAGGTCTGATGGGAATATCCCTTGCTGTTTGGCTTGCTCAAATAGATGCAAAACTTGCTGGGATGCTTCAAGTTGTCTAAGTGTTTCATGGGATATATCTAACTCTTGACCATAAAGACCTCCCAAATCTTGAGCCAATAGATTTACTATCATGGCTTGATCTATTTCTGAAGGTTTCCGAATTAAAGTGGGTGCATAACTGTCTATTAACGTTAGAAGAGCCACTGGCTCATTTTTAGCCTGTAATTGTTGTGCCATCTCATAAGCAATTACACCTCCAAAAGACCAGCCTATTAGGTGTAATGGTCCTTGGGAATGAATTGGCTTTATTGCCTCAATATAATGGGATGCCATCTCCTCAACAGAAGTTAAGGGTTGCTGTTGTCCATCTAAACCAAGAGATTGTAAACCATATACTGGATAATCTTGATCTAAATGACGAGCTAACTCTGCATAACACAGGACATTACCACCACCAGGGTGAATAAAAAACAAGGGGGGTTGGTTTCCACTGGTTTTAATGGGAACTAATATGGAGTGAGATGTATCTACTGAACAATCCAGAAAGCTGGCTAACTGTTCAATGGTTGGACTTTGGAAAAGGGTTGCTAAAGGCAAATTGATTTGGAATTGTTGTTTAATCTGGGACATTAAACGGACAGCCAGTAGAGAATGTCCTCCGATTTCAAAGAAGTTGTCATGTATTCCTACATCTGGCACTCCTAGAACATTGGCGAAGATGTTGGCGATTATTTCTTCGGTTGGAGTACATGGAGCTACATATTCCTCCACCCTGCTGAAAACCCCATCAGGTGCAGGTAGGGATTTGCGGTCTACTTTGCCGTTTGGTGTTAAGGGCAGGGTGTCTAAGGTAACGAAGGCACTGGGCACCATATAGTCTGGTAGTTTCTGAAAGAGGAATTCTCGTAGTTGCTTGGTGCTTAGTGATTCGGACTGACTGACATAATAGGCGACTAGGCGTTTGTGACCAGGAACATCTTCTGTTACAATTACTGCGGTTTGTTGGATGTGGGGATGGGTGGACAGTACTGATTCTATTTCCCCTAGTTCGATGCGGAAACCCCTGATTTTGACTTGGTTATCGATCCGACCGAGAAATTCAATGTTACCGTCTCGTCGGTATCTCGCCAGGTCTCCGGTTTTGTAGAGTCGTTCTGAAAAGGAACTACACAAGGGATTTGGGATGAATTTTTCTGATGTTAGTTCTGGGCGATTTAGGTATCCTCTGGCTAGTCCATCACCTCCTAGGTATAATTCTCCGGGTACGCCTATGGGTACTGGTTCCAGGTTTTTGTCTAGGATATAGATTTGGGTGTTGGCGATGGGGCGACCTATGGGGGGAAGTGATGACCAATCACTGGGAAAACCATTTAATTTAAAAGCACTGACCACATGAGTTTCTGTTGGTCCATACTGATTTTCTAGACGGCAATTAGACAGTTTTTCAAAAAAGTTCCTGAGGGTGGGAGTAATTTGTAACTGTTCTCCTGCGGTAATCAATTCACACAGTGTAGAGGGTAGACATTCCGGACTAGTCAAAGCACTAGTCGCTAAGTATTCTAGAGCCACAAACGGTAGAAAGAGTCTTTCGATACCTTGTTGTTTGAGCAATTGCAATAAGGCAGTTCCATCTCTTCGTACATCTTCTGGTATCAATACTAATGTTCCACCTGAACACCAAGTAGATAAGATTTCTTGGAAGGAGACATCAAAGCTTATCGGTGTAAATTGCCCAGTTTTTGTGCCGTATTTGGCAGAGGAGTTTTTCAACTGCCACAGGATAAGATTAACCAGAGGACTATGGTTCATGGCAACCCCCTTAGGTTGACCAGTAGAACCAGAAGTATAAATCACATAAGCCAAATTATGTGAATGAACCCCAACATCAAGATTCTCCCCACTATATTGCTCTATGGCACCCCAATCACTATCCAAGCAAACCACCTGGGCTTGATTTTGTGGCAAAGATTCTAGTAACGACTGTTGAGTCAACAACACTTCAACACCCGAATCGCCCAACATATAACTCAGTCGTTGGTGAGGATAATTAGAGTCCAGGGGTACATAAGCACCACCCGCCTTGAGTATCGCCAACAGTCCTACCACCATCTGTACAGAACGTTCCACACAAATACCCACCAATACTTCTGGTCCTACTCCCAAGCAAAGTAGGTGATGTGCTAGTTGATTCGCCTTTTGATTTAATTGATGGTAAGTCAACTGCTCTTGTTCAAACACCACGGCCACAGCATCTGGTGTTTTCTCTACCTGCTCTTCAAATAACTGATGAATACATTTTTCTTTTGAGTATTCCGTTGCAGTATCATTCCACTCCACCAACAGTTGATGACGTTCCTCTGCACTCAATAAAGGTAACTCACCCACCACTAGTTGGGGATTTTCCACAATTGCTGACAACAAGTTCTGGAAATGAGTGGCCATGCGAGCAATGGTAGACCGATCAAATAAGTCCGTGTTGTACTCCCATTCACCTATCAATCTCATGTCTGTTTCCGTCATTGACACGAGCAAATCAAACTTAGACGTAGTACTTTGTTGATTGAACTCACTCAAACTCACACCGGGTAAGTCTAATTTCCCCATCGGTGCATTCTGTAGCACAAACATCACCTGGAACAGGGGGGCATGACTCAAAGACCGTTGGGGTTGCAATGCGGATACTACCTGTTCAAACGGTACATCCTGATGTTCATAAGCGAGTAGTGTGGTTTCCCTGACTTGTGTAAGCAACTGCGAAAAACTGGGATTATCTTCAAAACGGGTTCTCAACACCAAAGTATTGACAAAGAACCCAATTAGCGGCTCAATTTCATGGCGGTTGCGATTGGCTATGGGTGAACCAATTAAAATATCAAATTGCCCACTGTAACGAGACAGTAAGGTGGCAAAAGCTGCCTGTAGCGTCATAAATAAGGTACTACCCGAGTTCCTGGACAACTGTTGCAACTTCTGGGTTAATTCAGTGCTTAAACTAAAACTTTCACTACTGCCGTGGTAACTCATTACATGGGGACGAGGACGGTCTGTGGGTAATTGTAATAATTCTGGAGCACCCTCTAATTCCTGTTTCCAGTAATTGAGTTGGTTTTCATTGATTTCCCCACTTAACCATTGTCTTTGCCAAAGAGCAAAGTCAGCATATTGAATCGCTAATTCGGGTAAGGGGGATGGTTCTGATGCAACAAAAGCTTGATATAAACGTGATAGTTCTTCGATTAATATCCCCATTGACCAACCATCAGAGACTATATGGTGCATGGTCAGCACTAACACATACTCGGTAGTGTCTAGTTGCCATAATTTAGATCGGATTAATGGTGCTACCTCTAGGTCAAAGGGGGTTGTGGCTTCCTGTTGTATTTGTTGGTGTAAGATAGTTTCCCGTTCTGCTTCTGGGTATTGTTGTAGGTCTACTACATTGATGTTGATGGTGCTGTGGGGGTGAATTACCTGTATTGGTGTGCCATTGATAGTCCGGAAACTTGTCCGTAGTACTTCGTGACGATGGATTATTTCTGATAAGGCTTGTTCTAGGGCGTTAATCACCAAGTTTCCAGTGATGCTCAGGGCTGCTGGCATGTTGTAAGTGGCGCTAATTCCTTCTAGTTGGTTGAGGAACCATAGTCTTTCTTGAGCTGAGGATAGGGGTAGTTGTTCACTATCGGTTCTTGGTTGAATCGGAGGAAGACTTAATTGGTTTTCTGTGGTCAGTAATTGGCTTAATTTCGGCGAAATAAGAGCGATTGTAGGGCTTTGAAATACTTCCCTTAGGGAGATTTCTCTGTTGAAGGTCACTCGCAGTTGGGAAATTAATTGGGTGGCGAGTAGGGAATGTCCTCCGATTTCAAAGAAGTTGTCATGTATTCCTACATCTTTCACTCCTAGAACCAGAGCGAAGATGTTGGCGATTATTTCTTCGGTTGGGGTACGTGGCGCTACATATTCCTGTTCTCGGGTGAAGACCCCATCTGGTGCTGGTAATGCTTTTGTGTCTACTTTGCCATTGGGTGTTAAGGGCAGGGTGTCTAAGGTAACGAAGGCACTGGGCACCATGTAGTCTGGTAGTTTCTGCTTGAGGAATTCTCGTAGTTGCTTGGTGCTTAGTGATTCGTTCTCACTGACTATGTAGGCGACTAGGCGTTTGTTACCAGGAAGATCTTCTGTTGCAATTACTACGGTTTGTTGGATGTGGGGGTGGGTGGACAGGACTGCTTCGATTTCTCCTAGTTCGATGCGGAAACCCCTGATTTTAACTTGGTTATCGATGCGACCAATAAATTCGATGTTACCGTCTGGTAGATATCTCGCGAGATCTCCGGTTTTGTAGAGTCGTTCTGAAAAGGAACTAGAGAAGGGATTTTGGATGAATTTTTCCGATGTTAGTTTTGGGCGGTTGAGGTATTCTCGGGCTAGTCCATCACCACCTAGGTATAATTCTCCTGGTACTCCTATGGGTAATGGTTGCAAATTTGGATCGAGAATATAGCTTTGAGTATTAACAATTGGACGACCAATAGGAATGGTTTTTTTGCTCATTCTTTCGTGGCAGGTGTAAAAATGCGTATCAATACAAGCCTCTGTTGGCCCATACAGATTGTGTAAAGTAGCTTGGCTTTGTTGTTTGAAAAGACAGTATAGTTCAACAGGCAAAGGTTCGCCCCCACAAAATACTCGCTTTAAATATTTACAAATGGCTAAATTTCTTGTCTCTAAAAGCATTCTTAGTAACGAGGGAACCAATTGAAGCACGGTAATTTTTTGTTGGTTAATTACCTCAATTAGATAATCACTATCTTGATGTCCCTCTGGTTTGGCGATTACTAATTGTGCTCCTACCAATAATGGGGCATAAAATTCCCAAATTGAAGCATCAAAGCTAAATGGAGTCTTTTGCAAAACTTTATCAAGTTTAGTTAAAGGAAAGGTTTGCCCCATCCAGCGCATATGGTTGGCTAACGCTTGATGAGAGATTGCCACACCTTTGGGAACTCCTGTAGAACCAGAAGTATAAATCACATAAGCCAAATTATGTGAATGAACCCCAACATCAAGATTCTCCCCACTATATTGCTCTATGGCACCCCAATCACTATCCAAGCAAACCACCTGGGCTTGATTTTGTGGCAAAGATTCTAGTAACGACTGTTGAGTCAACAACACTTCAACACCCGAATCGCCCAACATATAACTCAGTCGTTGGTGAGGATAATTAGAGTCCAGGGGTACATAAGCACCACCCGCCTTGAGTATCGCCAACAGTCCTACCACCATCTGTACAGAACGTTCCACACAAATACCCACCAATACTTCTGGTCCTACTCCCAAGCAAAGTAGGTGATGTGCTAGTTGATTCGCCTTTTGATTTAATTGATGGTAAGTCAACTGCTCTTGTTCAAACACCACGGCCACAGCATCTGGTGTTTTCTCTACCTGCTCTTCAAATAACTGATGAATACATTTTTCTTTTGAGTATTCCGTTGCAGTATCATTCCACTCCACCAACAGTTGATGACGTTCCTCTGCACTCAATAAAGGTAACTCACCCACCACTAGTTGGGGATTTTCCACAATTGCTGACAACAAGTTCTGGAAATGAGTGGCCATGCGAGCAATGGTAGACCGATCAAATAAGTCCGTGTTGTACTCCCATTCACCTATCAATCTCATGTCTGTTTCCGTCATTGACACGAGCAAATCAAACTTAGACGTAGTACTTTGTTGATTGAACTCACTCAAACTCACACCGGGTAAGTCTAATTTCCCCATCGGTGCATTCTGTAGCACAAACATCACCTGGAACAGGGGGGCATGACTCAAAGACCGTTGGGGTTGCAATGCGGATACTACCTGTTCAAACGGTACATCCTGATGTTCATAAGCGAGTAGTGTGGTTTCCCTGACTTGTGTAAGCAACTGCGAAAAACTGGGATTATCTTCAAAACGGGTTCTCAACACCAAAGTATTGACAAAGAACCCAATTAGCGGCTCAATTTCATGGCGGTTGCGATTGGCTATGGGTGAACCAATTAAAATATCAAATTGCCCACTGTAACGAGACAGTAAGGTGGCAAAAGCTGCCTGTAGCGTCATAAATAAGGTACTACCCGAGTTCCTGGACAACTGTTGCAACTTCTGGGTTAATTCAGTGCTTAAACTAAAACTTTCACTACTGCCGTGGTAACTCATTACATGGGGACGAGGACGGTCTGTGGGTAATTGTAATAATTCTGGAGCACCCTCTAATTCCTGTTTCCAGTAATTGAGTTGGTTTTCATTGATTTCCCCACTTAACCATTGTCTTTGCCAAAGAGCAAAGTCAGCATATTGAATCGCTAATTCGGGTAAGGGGGATGGTTCTGATGCAACAAAAGCTTGATATAAACGTGATAGTTCTTCGATTAATATCCCCATTGACCAACCATCAGAGACTATATGGTGCATGGTCAGCACTAACACATACTCGGTAGTGTCTAGTTGCCATAATTTAGATCGGATTAATGGTGCTACCTCTAGGTCAAAGGGGGTTGTGGCTTCCTGTTGTATTTGTTGGTGTAAGATAGTTTCCCGTTCTGCTTCTGGGTATTGTTGTAGGTCTACTACATTGATGTTGATGGTGCTGTGGGGGTGAATTACCTGTATTGGTGTGCCATTGATAGTCCGGAAACTTGTCCGTAGTACTTCGTGACGATGGATTATTTCTGATAAGGCTTGTTCTAGGGCGTTAATCACCAAGTTTCCAGTGATGCTCAGGGCTGCTGGCATGTTGTAAGTGGCGCTAATTCCTTCTAGTTGGTTGAGGAACCATAGTCTTTCTTGAGCTGAGGATAGGGGTAGTTGTTCACTATCGGTTCTTGGTTGAATCGGAGGAAGACTTAATTGGTTTTCTGTGGTCAGTAATTGGCTTAATTTCGGCGAAATAAGAGCGATTGTAGGGCTTTGAAATACTTCCCTTAGGGAGATTTCTCTGTTGAAGGTCACTCGCAGTTGGGAAATTAATTGGGTGGCGAGTAGGGAATGTCCTCCGATTTCAAAGAAGTTGTCATGTATTCCTACATCTTTCACTCCTAGAACCAGAGCGAAGATGTTGGCGATTATTTCTTCGGTTGGGGTACGTGGCGCTACATATTCCTGTTCTCGGGTGAAGACCCCATCTGGTGCTGGTAATGCTTTTGTGTCTACTTTGCCATTGGGTGTTAAGGGCAGGGTGTCTAAGGTAACGAAGGCACTGGGCACCATGTAGTCTGGTAGTTTCTGCTTGAGGAATTCTCGTAGTTGCTTGGTGCTTAGTGATTCGTTCTCACTGACTATGTAGGCGACTAGGCGTTTGTTACCAGGAAGATCTTCTGTTGCAATTACTACGGTTTGTTGGATGTGGGGGTGGGTGGACAGGACTGCTTCGATTTCTCCTAGTTCGATGCGGAAACCCCTGATTTTAACTTGGTTATCGATGCGACCAATAAATTCGATGTTACCGTCTGGTAGATATCTCGCGAGATCTCCGGTTTTGTAGAGTCGTTCTGAAAAGGAACTAGAGAAGGGGTTGGGGATGAATCGCTCTTGGGTTAGTGCATCATTACCCATATACCCACGAGCCAAGTAAGGAGTACGAACATATATTTCTCCTATTTCTCCGATGCCAGCAAGCTGCTGTAAAGTATTTAAAATCAGTAACTGAGCATTGGAGATTCCTTTGCCTAAAGGCAGAGTATTTTTTGAACTTACCAGATGGTCTACGGGGTTAGGGATATAGAAATACCCCATTGCCTGAGGGGTTTCCGTCGCTCCATAGAAATTAACTATTCTCACACAGGGAGCTAGCTTGTACATTTTTGAAACATGGTCTTGAGTTAAGACATCTCCACCAAAAAATACATACCTCAAGCTATTAAGTGTGAGTTTGGTTTCAAAAAGCAGTTGTGCCATCGCTGGAGTCAGATGGGTAATGCTAACCTGTTGTTGCTCCATCCAACAAGCTAACTGACCGGGAGTTTCTATATCCTCAAGGTCAGGAATACATAAGGTAGCCCCCAGCCATAAGGGTGTCAATATATCTCTCAATAAGGGGTCATGGGCAAGTCCCGAGAGCATACTGAATCGGTCTGATTCGTGAAGTTCAAATGTCTGTGAGTGCCAATTGAGGAAATGAGCTAGGGGTCTGTGGGTGCCCTCGATCCCTTTTGGTTGACCAGTTGAGCCAGAGGTAAAAGCTATATAAGCTAAGTCATCTAGGTGAATGTTTACCTCTGGAGCATCAGTAGAAATTCCCTCTAAATTTAAGTCTGGGGTAATTTTAAGACAACAGCATAACTTATTTACTTCCTGTTGTAGTTCACCCTTAAGTGAATCTGTGGTAATCTCAAGGCAAGCGCGAGGTTTTCCAAGGCGAAGATAATTAATAAGACGAGCTACAGGATAAGCAGGATCGAGAATCATAAAAGCTGCACCGGCTTTGATGACTGCCAGTATTGCCCAAACTAAACAAGCGCTACGATCGCCTACTATGGCAACAACGTCTTGGTTTTTGATGCCCAATGCTAGCAAATAGTTGGCAAGTTGATTGGCACGGTTTGAAAGTTCGGTGTAGTTCCACTTGACCTGTTTATCGATAACAGCTAATTGTTGTGGAACCCTTGTTGCTTGTCGGTCAAATCGAGTATGGAAAGCATCAGACCATTCACAACTTAGTTTCTCCACTGGGTTGGGCAGCAAAGATTTAGCTTGGGGAGTGACTAAAGAAAAATCCGTGATCGTCTTTTGGGGATGTTGGATAATTTGTTTGAGTAAATGCTCGAATTGATGGAGCATTTCTCCCATTCTTGTGCCTGTAAACAAATCGGCATTGTAGAGTAATTTTAGTTGTATTTCCTGGTTTGATTCCGCTGCATACAGTGTTAAGTCAAATTTTGAATTAGCCGCTTCGCTTGTGTCAAATTGTTCGACTTTTAACCCTGGTAATTCCAGTTTTGTTTCTGACAAATTGAGCATGTTGAATAATACCTGGAACAGGGGGTTATAACTCAGCGAGCGCGAGGGTTGTAGTTCTTCAACTAGTTTCTCGAAAGGCACATCTTGATGAGCATAAGCATCTAAGGTTACTGAACGCACTCGTCTCAACAATTCCCGAAAACTGGGATTACCTGAGAGGTCAGTGCGTATCACCAACGTATTCACAAAAAAACCAATCAAAGGCTCAATCTCACGGCGATTGCGATTGGCTATGGGTGAACCAATTAAAATATCTTCTTGACCGCTGTAACGATGTAGTAAAGTCCCAAACGCCGCTAACAGAGTCATAAATAAGGTAGTACCACTATCTCGAGACAGGGTTTGTAACTTCTGGGTTAATTCAGTATTTAAACTAAAACTTTCAGTCCGACCCTGATAAGTTGGCGCAGTTGGGCGAGGGTAGTCAGTAGCTAACTGTAATAATTTGGGAGCACCCTCTAATTCCTGTTTCCAGTAATTAAGTTGGGTTTCTAGTATTTCTCCAGTTAACCATTGTCTTTGCCAAAGAGCAAAGTCAGCATATTGAATCGCTAATTCCGGTAACGGGGATGGTTCTGATGCAACAAAAGCTTGATATAAACTTGATAGTTCTTCGATTAATATCCCCATTGACCAACCATCAGAGACTATGTGGTGCATGGTCAGCACTAACACATACTCACTGCTGTCTAGTTGCCATAATTTACACCGGATTAATGGTGCTACCTCTAAGTCAAAGGGAGTTGTTGCTTCACGTTGTACTTTTTGCTTTAAGATAGTCTCCCGTTCTGGTTCTGGGTATTGTTGTAGGTCTACTACATTGATGTTGATGGTGCTGTGGGGGTGAATTACCTGTATTGGTTTGCCATTGATAGTCCGGAAACTTGTCCGTAGTACTTCGTGACGATTGATTATTTCTGATAAGGCTTGTTCTAGGACTAACACATTTAGGTTACCGGTGATTTCTAAAGCACCGTGCTCAATATAAGGAGCTTTTGACCCTTCAACTTGATCAATAAACCACAGTCGTTCTTGACTAAAAGATAGGGGTAATTTTTGGTCTCTAGGAATAGCTTTAATTGGTGGGTAATTAGTATTATTACCTTTACCAAGTTGTTGCAAAAAAACTATAATTTCTGCTTGACGTTCAGCTATTTTTTGGCGTAGCGCAGGGGTTAGAGTTCCTTTATTAACACGACAAAGGAGTTTTTCACCGTTGGTTGAGATATTAATGCCCTGGTTTTGAAGCCAAGATATAAATTCAACTATATTTACCTGGTTGTTATTCATAATTAAATCTCTATTATTTCTTCATCTATTGCCAGATGATCTGGAACTTGTAATACTCTATGAGCTACCTCTAGATACTCAGCTACATTCTTAAAGCCCATAAAAGCGCTAATCAACTCTAATCCAGAAGGGTATAACAGTAAAGCCCGTTCTCCTACCTAGCATTGATTGGAGATGGGCTGCGTACGCGAAGCGGTTCCAAAGGAACATCGCTGTTGCTTGTCTATCTAATTCCCCATAGGTAAGACTCCCTGATTCGGTTTCTCCGTTTTGCAGAAAGATCTAGGCAAGCTGATTAGGCATAGCTTGCGATCTTTCGCTTAATAAATCAACTAAACTAAAAAAGTTTGACTCGCTATTGGGGAAAAAATTGACACAAGTCATTACTTAGCTACTCCCAATACAAGCAGTTCAAAAAATTCAGATACCAAGAATTCAACAATCAAGTTGTCAATCCACAGTAAAGCCAAAGAAGTAGTTGAATTCCAACGCTTACTCACGGCTCGTAACTTGGCTGAGTTTGT
>NZ_JAAHIE010000016.1:30158-126513 GCF_010671945.1 Moorena sp. SIO4E2 | reverse complement strand
AGCGCATTTAGTGCCCAGTTTCAGGTAAGTCCTATTTGAATGACGAATTACCAATTACCAATTACCAATTACCAATTACCAATTACCAATTACCAATTACCAATTACCAATTACCAATTACCAATTATCATAAATTACCAATTATCATAAATTACCATAAAAGTTCAATCTTCCATTTCAGTTGACTCAGTTTGATCGGATTGGGTGCTTTCGGCATTTATTAACGTATTATTGAATGAATTGATGTTCCGCTTTCCTTCAGAGGCACGCTTATCCAAAATTGTCTTCAGCCTTGCTGAAGGCATTTCTCCATTAATATGAATCTGAATTTTCGGACCCGAACTAGCTAGACGAATAATCATCCCATCGATAACCGGCATTTGGGTAATCCGCTTGCCATCCATATAGGTGCCATTGGCACCTAAACTGATAATTTCCCAACCATTAGGATTTCGCCGTAGTTCTACATGGTGACGGGAAACTACAGCGCTATAGAGAATAACATGATTATCGGTTGACCGGCCAATCCGAATCACTGATTCTGTTTCAAAGGGCCAACTTTGAACAGGCACAGACTGGAGAGGATGCAGTAGGGTTAGGGTAATCGCCGGTGTCACATCTTTCAAGGATTTTGTCCTCACGGCCTGATACTGTTAACTATCCCCCACCGACACGACGTGGGATTTCCTTGCTTATACAGCCAAAAAGGCTGCCAGAGTTAGTCATATCTGCTTAGATTGGCAAGGACTGACATGCACCCCAATTAAGGCACACCTATATTAATATAGAATTTACTGTAAACAGTGACATACTACCGACGCTGACAAGCACGGTACAGCGCGGGCTTCTTACCAACTCCAGCTATCCCTATCGGGCTTTGCCCGACGCGGGGCGCGTTCGGATACTCGATAAGCTTTATTAACGACACGGGATGCCCCTCCGCGCCGGAACAATACAAAAAGTTCTATCTCCAATGTAGCTGCAGGTGCGACCTGTGGCGAATTTAATTCGCCGACGGAAAGCGCACCTATGGAATTTTACCCATTCACAGATAACTCAAACTATTGAGTCTTTTTTCTGAAGGTCACCCTATATTCCAGGTTTTTAAGGTACAGGCGCGTAGGTGGGGCACTGGTTCCGTTGCATGGGACAGGTATAGCCCTTGTCTAGTAGGTGGTTACAGAGCAGATCGAATACTAAACAGTCCAGACCAAGACAGACCTGTTTCCATAATTCCTAACTTCACTGCAGGAACAACTTTAGTTGTGAAATGTACCCGAACAAAATTGTGAACCACCCAAAACACATCCAGGGTTCAAAGCAAATGTTGACGGGACTTAGCATAGGTATTGGCTCGACGCCTATTGGCACTATTGCGCCGCCGCATCGATGGATTAAATCCATCGATATGATTGGCATTTTTCTCGTGTTCTGGAACCTCTGAGTTTGTTTGCGGATGCTCTGGTACGGGAGCTTGGTACTTCTTGCGAGGACGACCGACCCGCTTTTTGGCTCCCTTATTCAAGAGTCTGACCCGTATGCCTTTGGGCAAGCGTTTGGGTGGACGACCCGGCTTGCCATCACGCACCAATTCATGGCAAATCTCAAACAGCAAGTTACCATAGCGGCGTTCCCCATCTGTAAACAGGCCCTCGGTCTTGGGTTTGCTCTATATAGCAGAAGTCAGAAGTCAGTGCGGCTTGTTCCTACTAGGAGCCTCTAGAAAATAGAGGGGTATGAGTAGGGGACTTCGCGAGGAATAAAAACCTCAAAAGTCTAACTGTCTAACGGATGCGGGTGAAAACCCCGCCCTTCAGGAGACATAACTGTCACAAAAGTTTACAATTACTAATGTTGAAGGATTGGAGCCACGGTGTATAACTGAAGATGTAAATCCGGGTAAAGGCTCTAATTTACTAGATTTGCGTGAGCTACAACACCACCCCCGCTGATCATTCAGCTGCTATACGCAAACAAAATTGTTAACTTTTTTAAATTAAACTACACATAGCAGATGGAGCTTACTGAATTTATAGAACGTTCTATTGGACGTTGGCGATCGCAACGCAGCGGTCATCACTTAGCGTTTAGTCACTTTGAGGAAATACGGTCAACTATTGATATCGTTGCCCTTGAGGCTGATGACTCAGCTGTGATTGACATTTGCAAACTATACAACATTGATCCCACAACTGCCTTGCATCCCTTTCGCATGAGTTGGGAAGGTGAATCAGATTGGGATGAAGACGACATCCAGTCTGGAAGTTGCGTTCTAGTCCCTATCCCCGATCCTGAAAACCCCGATCGGGGAAAACTCCTCAGAGAGCAAGGCTATGCTGAGACAATTGCAGCAGTGGGCAACTATCACCTAAGTAAAGATGGTACCTTCACTTTGTTAACGGAGTATGACCGAGCAGCTGCTGAAGAACGGATTTGGTTTGCCACACCAAATCTACGTTTTCGGGTGTCCTTGATTAAAACTAGTTCTGGTCAAGGGGTGACTACAGCCTCGTTTTCTTCAGAAATCCGTGACCTATCCCAATCGGACTGAAAGTGACCCGGTTGAACAGTTAAGGTCATAATTTAGATTTTTTTTATCTTTTTTAACCCTAAGTTTTCAATAGATTAATACACCAATGTTGTCTAGTACTACCGATAAAACTACTAGTAATTTACTCACTCTAGCTAGTTGGATGGCTGGAGATTTTAGTAACCAAAAACAAGCGATTGATAATCCTCAGCTTTACGCTCACATTCATGTTTTCTTTAGGCCCTTACCCTTTGATTTCTTTTCGGGTATTGGTTTCTACTCTGAGCAAGCCTATGACTACGATCTTTGGAGTCCCTACCGTCAGGGAGTGCATCGCCTGATTGATAAAGGTGATCATAGTTATATAGAAAATTACAGCCTTAACGATCCAATTCTTTATGCCGGGGCGGCGCGAGAGCCAGATATTCTCAAAACCATCACCCCTGATGTTATAGAACGTCGCTACAACTGTTCAATGATTTTCTGGCGAGAGGGTGACATGTTTCGCGGCAGTGTAGAACCTGGTTGCCAGTGTTTCATCCAACGTAATGGGCGTAAAACCTATCTGGTCAGTGATGTGGAATTGACTGAAACCACTTGGAGCAGCCTAGATCAGGGTATGGATGTCAATACTCATGAGCACGTATGGGGCTCAGCAGCTGGTCATTTACGATTTGAAAAACGGCAAAGTTTTGCTGACGAATTACCTGATTTGTAGCGCCGATTTCTAGTGCCTAGTTATCAGCAATAAGGGATTTGGGTGTAACCCAAATACCAACAAATACCAAGTGAATCAGGGTGGGCAAAGTCATCTAATCTAGACTACTAAAAATAAAATAACCAATTTTTTTTGTCAACCTAAAAGCTAAAATCTGATATTTTATTTTTTTGCTATTCCCTAACTGATGATTTGGTATTAGCCTAAAGCCCAAAATCTAAAACCTAAAACAACTATCATAAAATATTAATTATCATTAGAGTTGAGGATGATTTGTGTACAGCTAATGCTACCGCCGAAAGCTCAAAAAAAGATGCAGTGCTGGATTAGGAGCAGACATTTAATCTGCTCCGGTCACTTTTTTATCTTTGAGACGGTAGAATATACAACAGTTGAACGATTCTCGGAATGTGTCGAGAGTCTCGGAGGAAGTGTAATATCCGTTAAACCCATTAAAAAAATTTGGATTGGCTCCCATCGCCAAGTTATTTTGTATCAAGCTAAAGCGAGCTTACATACACCTCATCATGACCTGAAACAATACTGGATAAAATACGGGAGCTTCCGTACCAGATTTGATGAACGTTCGTGAAAAATCCCCCCACTAAACCAGTTTATAGGTAAGCTATCAGCCGTCAGCCGTCAGTGGTCAGTGGTTAGTGGTCAGTGGTTAGTGGTTAGTGGTCAGCCGTTAGGTCTAGTGACAGTTGTGATATCAAATCCAGATAATTGGGCATTGCTGAATCTTCGCGCTGAATAGGAGTAGAGTGGGCATCCTGCCCTCCCGAAAATATCCCTGTTCTGTCGGCGTTGCTGAACCAAGTAATGAATAGGAGTAGAGTGGGCATCTTGCCCGCTCGACCAGATCTCGAACGGGTGCATCTCAATGCATGCTGTTTGACATGGTGGTGCGTTACGGGCAGCAACATAACCCTGACTACGAGGCGAAAAATGAAGCCCCCCCTAACGCACCCTACGCAAAATTTTCAAAAATGAGATGCACCCTCTCGAACGGGCAAGATGCCCATTCTACAGGTGCAACCCAAGGCCGCGAGCAATCCCTCACGGCCTTGGAGGCGCGCACCTACTTTTAAAATCATTCCATTATTAATATCAAGTCCGGTTGAATACTCATAATAAAAGTGTGTCGAAGGCAGAGGGCATTTGGCAGCTATGCTGAAGCAAAGGAGTAAGGTTTCAAGGGTAATGGTTTTTGATCACTAATTATCCCGACATGATATAAGCAACGCCGATAATTGCGCACACTTACGATATCCAGACCAAACCTTTGTCCCCCTGGTCCCCTGGTCCCCTGCTCCCTTGCTCCCCTCCTGTCATAACCATGCAATTTATTAATGGATGGTACCTGATCACAGCTAAGTACATGTAAGTACATCTAATTATTAAGTTTTGTATATAGCTGCCGAGTCGGTTAAGCGACTCCTGTGTGATCGACTGGTGAGCTGGTAACGAATATTACAAATTATTACTTTGTTGTTAATAAATGAGACGGCGGTTCCGATTATCCTCTAATGTTCATATTGAGCTGGTCAAATTTAATAAATAACCAGCAAGATAGCAAACTAGTTAAGTACCTTTAATTTAAGGAGATTTCAATGCTTGACGCTTTTTCCAGAGCTGTAGTTACAGCAGATAGCAAAACCGCATGTCTCGGTGCTGGAGACCTGGCTGCTCTAAAAGGCTTTATTGCTGATGGTAATAAGCGCCTTGATGTTGTAAACGGTATCGCTAGCAACGCCAGCTGCATCGTTTCCGACGCTATTTCTGGCATGATCTGCGAAAACACTGGTTTAATTCAAGCCGGTGGTAACTGCTACCCCAACCGCCGCATGGCTGCTTGCTTGCGTGATGGTGAAATCATCCTCCGCTACGTGACCTATGCGATCTTGGCTGGTGATGCTTCTGTACTCAGCGACCGCTGCCTGAATGGTCTTAAGGAAACTTACAGCGCTCTGGGTGTACCCACCACCTCCACAGCTCGTGCTGTTGGAATCATGAAAGCTGCTGCAGTTGCTTTCGTTAACAACACCGCTAGCCAGCGCAAGTTTGACCTCACTTCCGGGGATTGTTCCTCCTTAGCTTCTGAAACTGGTGGCTACTTCGATGCAGTAGTTGCTGCTATCAGCTAGTCTTTACCTTCTGCCTAAGATAACCAAGCTCCTGCCAAAGTGAGCTGGGGAAGCCAAAAGCTAAGTATAACCTTTGTCAAAACCCATTCAGGAGATATATAAAAATGAAATCAGTTATAAGCACAGTTGTTACTGCTGCCGATGCTGCAGGTCGTTTTCCTAGCAGCTCTGACCTTGAGTCCGTTCAAGGTAGCCTACAGCGGGCTGCTGCTCGTATGGAAGCTGCTGAAAAGCTAGCAGAAGGCATTGATAAAGTAACCAAAGAAGCTGGTGATGCTTGCTTTAAGAAGTATCCTTACCTGAAAGAGTCTGGTGAAGCTGGTGATTCTCAAGTCAAGATTGACAAGTGCTACCGCGATCTTGGTCACTACCTACGCTTGATCAACTACTGCTTAGTTGTTGGCGGTACTGGTCCTCTAGATGAGTGGGGTATTGCTGGTCAGCGTGAAGTTTACCGTTCTTTGAACCTACCTACCCCTCCATATATTGCAGCTCTTGAGTTCACTCGCGATCGTGGTTGTGCTCCTCGTGACATGTCTGCTCAAGCTTTGGTTGAGTACAAAACTTACCTCGACTATGTAATCAACTCCCTGTCCTAAGGAGATCACGGTGAAAATCCGTCGCTGATTGACTAACATTTCGATCAGTACCTGGGGACTCTTAGTACGTTGCTTTGCCTGAATTGGTTGAGTACCGTCAAAGAGTCCCCTAATTGTTTTGGGGGGTTAGGGGGGTAAAACTAACTGTAAGCTACGCGAACAGCTATCAGCTATCAGCCGTCAGGTTATTATTTTATTCAAAAGTACCTCAAGTAGCGTGGCCAAAAGCCCAAAGCGGATAGCTGATGGCCAAAAGCCCAAAGCTGATAGCTGATGGCTGATAGCTGATGGCTGATGGCCAAAAGCCCAAAGCTGATAGCTAATGGCTGATAGCTGATGGCTGAGAGCTGATGGCTGAGAGCTGATGGCTGAGAGCTGATGGCTGATGGCTGAGAGCTGATGGCTGATAGCTCAATGCTTACAACCAACTAAACTTCGTAAGTCCTATTGTATATTCCTAAATCACGACTAAATCACTGATGGATAAACGTTTTGCCAATATATTTAATTTGACCGAAGATCAAGCGATCGCACTTTTAAAGACCCCCTTAGACCAGCTGGAAGACCAATCTGATCGCTATCTGGCTGCATCCCATTTAATTAACTTTCCCAGCGAGCAGTCAATCAATGCCCTGATGGAAACGGTGCAAGAACAAAATTCAGAAATGTACCATCGTATCGCTCGACGCAAGGCAGTGGAAAGCTTAGGTCGTTTGAAAGCCTCTGTAGCCTTACCCATCATTCGCTCATGTCTAGGGGATGAGGATTGTTACACGGTGGAAAATGCTGTCTGGGCAATTGGGGAAATTGGCACTCAAGATCCCGAAATTCTCGAAGAAATTGCCCAGCTACTGGAGAAGCCAGGTCAGACTTATCGAGTGATTATCCAAACTCTGGCTGCACTAGACTATAAACCAGCCCTTGAGAGGATTAAGACCTTTACTAAATCCGATAATGAACCCATAGCCAGTGCTGCGATCGCAACGGTTTGTCGGTTCACAGGGGATACCAGCGAGATGCACAAAGTGATGGCATTCCTACAACACTCTAGTGTCAATGCCCGACGAGCCTGTATTCAAGACCTGATTGATGCCCGATACTACCAAGCAATTCCTCAAATTGCCACCTGTCCTATTTCCATGGTGTTTCGAATACGAGGAATTCGCCTCTTGGCAGAGGCTGGGTTGCCAGCGGGTGATATCACCTTTGAGGAGATCGAACCATCACTGGATCAAGTGATTCGTGATCATCCTGATCACCTAGAGCTGGTTCATGAATATGACCAAATGCCCAGTTTAGAATTCTTGATTAACGAGCTATACCACACAGATTTTGGGCGATGTTATCTAGGCAGTAAAACTCTGCTCAAGTTGTCCCCAGACGCTGTTGCTGAAGCGCTACTTGCTACCTATGCTGACAAAGCCCATAACGATTATGGTGCTCACTACCATGTTGTCAAACTTTTAGGCTGGCTGAAATACGCCGATGCGTACGATTTGATAGTGGAAGCCCTACACAATAAAGCACCCCAGTTTCAGAAATCCCGTGCTGGTGCTGCTATTGCTTTGGGGAATTTAGGGGATGAACGGGCAATTCCCTTACTCCAAAACAGCCTCAATACCAAGATTTTTGACTTGAAATATGCCAGTTTAATGGCATTAGAGCAGTTAGGGGATACCAGTAGTGGTCAAGATCTGGCAGCTAATGATTCAGATTGGTTGATTCGGGAGAAAGCAGTTACTAAAGCAATTGCTAGTCATTAGCCATTAGGATTAGTCATTAGGTAAGCTATCAGCTATCAGCTATCAGCTATCAGCTATCAGCTATCAGCTATCAGCTATCAGCTATCAGCTTATGGGCAAGCTACACCGAACAGCTTTTGAATAAGCGATGCAGTCGGCCAAAGGGGGTTTCCCCCACTCGCGCTTGGGATCAAGACAACAGGTAAGCATTCGAATAATGCTGAGTTAAGTTGGCATGATAGCTTACCGCTAACGTCACATCAAGTAGCGTGCGCGTAGCGCATATGCTTAGATGGGCAAATCCCCAGACTTTCAATTCGAGAAAATCTCGAACTATTAAATTCTACCGTTTGCGCATTGCGCATAGGGGCACGCTACTTGAGGTGCGCACCCTACGCGAACGAGGTTTATTTTAAGCATGATAGCTGACGGCTGACAGCTGACGGCTGACAGCTGACGTCATTAGTAACCTTGGAAGAGCATCTTTAGTGTACTAAGCACTATTACCATGCTCTAATAATTGGTAATTGCGATCGGCTATCAAACTAGAGCAGCCAGAATAATATATAGAATCATCACCGCAATAGTCTAGGCCAGACCATGACTGAGATAGTACCTCGAGTCAAATTACCTCCTCCCTTCCCTGACCACACCCAGCTACCGGAGTCAGATGGTACATTCGTGAAAAACTTTCAAGAGCATCCCCAAAGCATAATTCTAACGGATTCGATGGGAGAGATCTTACAACAGCGACATCCTGATGGACAATATGCCATTGGGCAAGACTGTGGTATCTACTGGCGAGAAACTGACCCACCTGAAAAAGGAGCCGAAGCGCCTGATTGGTTCTATGTGCCCAATGTCCCTCCTCAGCTAGATGGTAAAATTCGTCGCTCCTATGTGGTGTGGCGGGAACATATAGCACCATTAATTGCATTAGAATTCGCCAGTGGCAATGGCGAGGAAGAACGGGACAAAACCCCGTTATCCCTCTCGACTCAAGGAGAAGTAACTAAGCCAGGGAAGTTTTGGGTATATGAGCAAATTATCCGAATTCCCTACTATGGTATTTATCAAATCAACAATGGCTCTCTTGAAGTCTATACCTTGGTCAGTGGGTTTTATCAGAAATTAACCCCTAATGAACGAGGGCATTATTCTATTACACCCTTGGGTGTAGAACTAGGCTTATGGCAAGGAAGTTATCAGAATCAAACTCAACTGTGGCTAAGGTGGTGGGATGAGCAAGGAAATCTGTTGTTGATTGGTGATGAACGAGCTGTTCTCGAAAGGGAAAGAGCTGAACAGGAGCGACAACGTGCTGAAGAAGCAGAGTCTATAGTCGAGCAGGAGCGCCAACGAACTCAAGCTGCTTTAGCAAGAGCGGCTCGGCTGGCTGAGCAGTTACGAGCAGCAGGTATTGACCCTGATCTTGAAGATACTGTTTAGCACTTAACCAAACACTTAAAAGATTATTGATACAAAAGTATACAATTAGACGGATAGAAGGAAATTTTTGTAATGTTTTGTTGCTTTGTTTCTCATAAATGGGACTAGAGTGTCAAATAGCTTTTATCGTCTAAATTGGTTAGTCAATTCATAAACGACAAGACCAATAATTTTAAGTCCTTGTTATTGATAAGGAGATTTTAATGCTAGACGCTTTTTCAAAAGCCGTAGTTGCTGCCGATTCCGCCGGTGGATTTGTTGGCGGTGCTGATTTAGATGCTCTAAAGGGATTTGTTGCTGATGGCAACAAGCGCCTTGATGCTGTCAATTTTATCGCCAGCAATGCTAGCTGTATCGTTACTGATGCGGTTGCTGGTATCGTTTGCGAGAGCCCTGGTTTAGTTGCTCCCGGTGGCGGTGTTTACACCAACCGCAAGATGGCTGCTTGTCTACGGGATGGCGAAATCGTCTTGCGTTATGTGTGCTACGCCGTTCTCAGCGGAGATAGTTCTGTACTGACTGACCGTTGCTTGAATGGTCTTAAGGAAACCTACGCTGCTTTGGGCGTTCCCACTGGTAATACTTCCCGGGCTGTGGGCATCATGAAGGCTGCTGCTGTGGCTTTTGTTAACAACACTGCATCTCAACGCAAAGAGTCTGTTACTGCTGGTGATTGTGCCTCTTTGGCTGCAGAAGTCGGTGGCTACTTCGATGCAGTCGGCAGTGCTATTAGCTAGTCTCCCTGCTTAGGAGAATTTAAATTACACTGACCTTTTGCCGAAATCAATTTTAAGACAGGAGATATCTTAATTATGAAATCAGTGTTAACCACTGTTGTTGCTTCCGCTGACCTGGGAGGTCGTTTTCCTAGCGCTTCTGACCTAGAATCAGTTCAAGGTAGCTTGCAACGTTCTGCTGCTCGTATGGAAGCTGCTGAAAAGTTGGCAGGTAACTACGACGCTGTAGCTCAAGAAGCTGTTGATGCTATCTATAAAAAGTTCCCTAACGGTAGTGGTCGGGACATCGATGCAGGTACTCAGAAAGAAAAGTGCAAGCGTGACATCGTTCACTACCTGCGTTTGATCAACTATTGCCTAGTTGTTGGTGGTACTGGTCCTCTGGATGAGTGGGGTATTGCTGGCGCTCGTGAAGTCTACAAAGCCCTAGGCATCGATGCCGCTACCTATGTTACTGGTTTGACCGTCCTCCGGGATCGTGGCTGCGCTCCTCGTGATATGTCTGCCCAAGCCTTGGTTGAATACCGGGGTTACCTTGACTATGTAATCAACTCCATGTCATAGGATTATTGCTATCCACTGTCTGTAGTGGCTAGCTGCCTCTAGTACTTTCGACTAAAGGGGTATCTTAGGAGAGTGCTGTGCCTGAAGCAGGTTCAGCACTTTCCTAAGAACCCCTTAGTTGTTGTTATCGAAAATCCTGAATCAAGTTAGTTTTCTCTAACTCAGGTTATAGACTGATGTCTACTCATATTTTTGTAAGCAGTCAGCAGTCAGCAGTCAGCAGTCAGCAGTCAGCAGTCAGCTTTATGAATCCCTGACAGCAGAGATAACAGAGATTAAACGAATGCTTACCTATTTTATTCAAAAGCACCTCAATTAGCGTGGGCTATGGGCATAAGCTGATAGCTGATAACTGATAGCTGATAACTGTTCGCGTAGCGTGTGCGTAGCACATAAGCTGATGGCTGAATGCTTACCTATTTGTATACTGATATTTACTACTATCTACTAATGTCTACAGAAGAGTTATATCAACAATTAAAACATAAAAATCCTAGACTCAGAGAAAGAGCCATGCGGCAGATTGCAGCAGAGCGCACCGAGAATACTATTCCTGAGTTGATGGCAATTTTGGGTGATGAGGATGTGGTTTATCGGCGAGCAGCAGTGCAAACTCTAGGTGTGATTGGTCTTGATGCTGTACCGGTATTGGCAGAAACTTTAACAACCAGTGAAAATAACACTGTACGAGCTAGCTGTGCTAAAGCGCTGGCTGCGATCGCTCTTAACTACTCAGAAGAAACCTTCCCAACTGTGGGGTTGCAGAGTCTACAAACCGCCCTTAAAGACCCAGATCCCGTTGTCAAAATATCGACAGTTGGCGCACTGGGAACCATTGGTCCACCAGCTTTTGAAGCCCTAGTGGCTGCTTTGGACATCGATGATATTGCCCTTCAAGTTGCTGTGCTACATGCCCTAGGTTCTTTGGGAGATGAGAGAGCTATGGAAGTGCTATCTGCTACCGCTGAAAATCAGGAAGCCGACCCCTATATCCGAGAATCAGCGGCTAGTTCGATATCACGCTTGGAACAGGTGATCAACTTTGGTTCAAGCAGAAAACGATCTCCATAATAAGACCAGAATAATCCAATTATTTGTTGTCCTTGAATGCCAAAACTATCCCCAAAACTATCAACTAAGAAAGCCAGGGGACTTGACATTATTATTGATGCTTTCGGGCACTAACTAAAACAATCTCCGGCTACGCCTCTTATTCAACTCTGCTTTGCCAAGGGTTGCCCAACGCTTTAACTCAACAATTTGTTTTTGTAAAGTGGCGATACGATCCTCTTGCTCTTGATTATGCTGTGTCAAAGACTCATAACTCTCGGTAGGTTGATTAGCGGGAGATTGTTGCTCAGACAACTGATGCTCTAACTCAGCAATACGCTTCTCTTGGTCTTGAGTTTGCTGCTGTAGAAACTGATTACTTTCTACTTGTTGCGCCGCCTGAGATTTTTGCTCTGCGAGCTGCTTCTGTAACTTTTCGACCAGATTAGATTTTTCTTGAGCCTGCTGTTGTAAAGACTGATAGCTTTCGGTTTGTTCAGCAGTTTCAGATTTTTGCTCGGCTAACTCCTTCTGTAATTTCTTAACCAGAGTAGCTTGCTGTTGAGTCTCCTGTTGTAAAGACTGATAGCTTTCGGTTTGTTCAGCAGTTTCAGATTTTTGGTCAGCTAGCTGCTTCTGTAATTTCTTAACCAGAGTAGCTTGCTGTTGAGTCTCCTGTTGTAAAGACTGATAACTTTCTGTCTGTTCAGCAGTTTCGGATTTTTGCTCGGCTAGCTGCTTCTGTAATTTCTTAACCAGATTAGATTGCTCTTTAGCCTGCTGTTGTAAAGACTGATAGCTTTCGGTCTGTTCAGCAGTTTGAGATTTTTGGTCAGCTAGCTGCTTTTGTAACTTTTTGACCAGATTAGATTGCTCTTTAGCCTGCTGTTGTAAAGACTGATAGCTTTCGGTCTGTTCAGCGGACTGAGATTGTTGCTCCGCTAGCTGCTTCTGTAATTTCTTAACCAGAGTAGCTTGCTCTTTAGCCTGCTGTTGTAAAGACTGATAACTTTCGGTTTGTTCAGCAGTTTGAGATTTTTGTTGAGCTAACTTCTGTTGTAAGTCTTCAATCAAATTAGCTTGCTGTTGAGCTTGCTGTTGTAAAGACTGGTAATCTTCTTGGGATACACCAGAACCACCAGGCTCAGACACATCAGGTTGTAGCGGTTGCTCACCCTCTATAACTTGAATCTTGGTTGGAGATTTTGTGGCTCCATTGTTGGGGGATGTTTCCTTTGCCTCCGGTGGATTTTCAACGGTGATGGTCATCCTTGCCTGCTGGCATGCGATCGCAATATTACCTCTGGCGATACGCTCAATTAGTTCCGAGCGGGACAATCCAGTATTCTGAGCCATCTGAGTCAACAAGCCAATGCCTGTAGGGGTCAGGGATATCCCCACCTTAGACTTACCTTCTGAATACTGGCTAGAAGTTTTACGGCTTTTCTTGGCCATTGGCTTTTCCTCCGGATCGGCTATTTAAAGTCTATATATTTTACTGTTAAAAGTACCTCGTTCAAAGCTTTAGTTGAAAGGTAAGCATATGCGCTACGCGCACGCTACTTGAGGTGCGGTCAGCGGTCAGCGGTCAGCTTAGAATAAAATTGAAAGTCTGGGGAAAAGCCTATCAGCTTTGTGGCACAGGCTTTGGCCTTGGCCGTTGGCCACGCTACGCGAATGGCCACGCTGTGCGAACGACGCTGGGACTTCACTCAGCATTATTCGAATGCTGACCTCTTTTATGCAAAAGCTCTTCGCAAAGCGTGCGCGTAGCGCATAGGCTGATAGCTGAATGCTGATAGCTGAATGCTGACGTTGAAAGCTTTAGTTAAAAGCTTATATTTTCCAGGTAGTTGTTGAAGGTTGACCGCTGTCAGTAAACTCTCAACAGTCAACCTTCAACAACCTACACATTTCTATGGCAACTGGCCATAGAGCTAATAGCAGCTCTAATAAGTACTAAGTTTTTCCTCTAATAACTACGAGGACGCCATTTATTCAACTGGGTTTCTGCAATCATAGCTAAACGGCGCTGATCAGCAATCTTTTCTTGTAAGGTGGCAATTTCGTTCGTTTGTTTTTCAGACTTTTGTTGCAGAGCTTCATAACTGTCTGGCTCTACAGTTGCTGCTGCCATGGGGATTTGGTCCGCAATGCTGGTGAAACCACTACCACCATTGGTCGAAGAACTGTAAGACTGCCATTTGCTATACTGTGATTCTCCAAAGCTAGCCAATGGTCGTAACTCTGCCAGCTGTTGCTGCAAGGTTTCCAGCAGTTCTTCTTGCTCTTGGCATTTCCGTTGGATGGCTTGATAGGCTTCTGAGCGTTTTTTCTCCGCTTCTGGGAGAGCTTGCTTCGGTTGGATTTTGGGCTTGAGTACTTCATCCAATAAGGCTTGAATATCAGTAACTGGGGCTTGCCCAAGGGGATTATTGTAAATAATCGATTTATTCAGCCTTGATGGATTCCCTGACAAATTGTCTTTATCAGAGCTAGAAACGCTGGGCATCAGCACCAACATGTTAGTAAACCCAAGCAGCTTTTTGCCTGTTTGGGTTTTATAGCCCCGGTAAAAGGGTACAGTATCCTCCCCAAACACCTCTTGGTACTCGTCACTATCGATATAGGAATCAATATCCGCCTCGAAACCTCCTTGATCAAGTACTTGGCTGTGATAGAAGGTCTCAGAGTAGTCATCAGGAGCACGACCGAGCAAATGCTTAAAATTCAGCTCGATTGACCGGTAGCGGGGACAGATATCGAAAAACCTTGACCGATACAACTCGGACTTGGCCACCTGACGCACAAACTCACGGACAGTGATTTGGCCCCGCTTGATCTGGGATTCGGGGACAATTAGCCGTTCACTCTCCATGACATGGGCATTTCCCAAAACCTGACGGTAGACTGCTCGAATCACAGTCTCGATTTCTGCTTCCGAGCGACCTGGCCACAGCTCAATCGGATCAATTTCTTCCCAGGCTTGATACTGGCGTTGCCAGGTTTGAGTCGTGTTTTGTTCGAGTTTTTCAGCTTCTGTGAGAATCTTAGGTGCTGTTTGAGTTTCTGCCGGACCTGCTGGTTGGGCTTTCTTGAGACCTAGAACATTAGCCAGGAGTTTATTGACATCAGTCGGTTTTACTACATCACCAGCTCCAGACAGCGGCTCCATATTACTGGGGCTATTGGTCATCAGGGACTGATTCAACCGAGACCAATTCCCCCGCCAAACATTTGCTTGATCGCTACCGGCTGCACCACGCAACAGTTTTAAGATATGGGTAAATCCCACTGTACTCTTACCTATCTGGGTTTTGTAGCCCCGATAATAGGGAACCTGGTTTTCCCCAAAAGCCAGCTGGTATTCTTCGCTATCGATATAAGAATCGATTTCAGTCTCATAACCACCTTTATCAAGCAGCGTAGTATGCTCAATAATTTCCTCATAGCTTTCGGGAGCTCGACCAAGGAGATGCTTGAAATTCAACTCAATGGCTCGGTTACGAGGGCAACTGTCGAAAAATCGGGAGTAGTAAAGCTCAGATTTAGCCACTTGCCGCACAAATTCCCGGACAGAAATTTCTCCGTTTCTGAGTTGAGATTCGGCAACGGTGAGCCGCTCACTGTCCATGACATAGGTATTCCCCAACACTTGCCGATAGACAGCCCGAATCACAATTTCTATTTCTTCTTCAGAATGACTAGGCCACAGTTCAACTGGGTCTGTTTCTTGAAATGCTGCCACCCCTAATTGTGCGGCTCGTGTCAGTACAGGGTTTATAAAACCAATTACCATCTAAAAGACCTCCCAATCCATTGTTGTCAAAGACAGTTAATCAACAACTAATAAACAACTTTTTTTTGACGAAGACTACCTTCTTCAATAATTCATCTTCAATTCAATAGTATTTATCCTTGAATGTCCAAAAAATTGATTGAACACTGTAAGTATTAATTTATTAACGGTCAAGTATTATTGGTTAAGGTGACGCTTTCCATATCGTCTTGGTTGACTGACACGCTAGTTGCACTCAGAGATTTAATTGATTTGTAAAACTGTTGACCATTAACAGTCAACAGTCAACAGTCAACAGTCAACAGTTAAACGAAAAAATTTGTACGGTGCAGTAGTCAGCTCAACCTACTTTGTTTTAACTAACGTGGACACTAGCCACCTTAGCACCCATACGGCTAATGTTCTTCATTGCCTCAGCTATACAGCTATAAGGAACCTTCATCGTATAGTTACTTGTGCGCATTACATCTTGGCGACACAGACCTGTCACCTCTAGTACAACTGTGCGATCGCTATAATCACTCAGAGTGCTAGTTCCATCTGTAATCATTCCTGACATCGCTAAAGTACCTCTAATTTATTAAGTGTTGAATTCAAAAAGTCTCAATCTAACTGCCAATAGTTAATCAATAGTTAACCAATAGTTCACTAGGCAATAGTGTTAGTTTTTGGAAAATAGCTGTTGATTGTTCACAACCTATTTCCAAAAACTAACATCTAGATACTTAGCTCAGATCAACTACTGAATCCGTAAGCATTCAGCCGTCAGCATTCAGCCGTCAGCCGTCAGTCTTCCGCTTATGCCCATAGCGCACGCTACTTGAGGTGATGCGCGAATAAGCGATGCAGTGGCCTCACGGGGTTTTCCCCCACTCGCGCTTTGCATCAAGAAAAGAGCTAAGCATTCGAATAATGCTGAGTTACGTAAAGCTGATAGCTGATAGCTGATAGCTGATAGCTTACCTGAATCCTGACAGTCAACCTAACCGATTTCAGTAATACTGACAATTTTGCTGCCCATTTTGTGGATATTTTGAATCCTCGCCGACAGCTGATCGTAACCCACTTCATAGGTAGCATTACTCCGCTTAAAGCGAGAACCAACACCAGCTTTAGCTACAGTAACCTTATAGCGTTTGCCAGTATTGGCGTAAGTACCTGAACCCCCAGCAGGAGCAGTAATCTTGGTAGACAGATTAGAGGCTAAATCACTAATCAGGGTAGCTTGGTTACTGCTATCACTGGTAGCATATCCCCGCATCAAAGAAAACGTCCGATTAAAGGCTACGTTCTTAATCCCAACTTCGGTAGTATTACTACGAGGATAGGGGACAATAAACTCCCCAAAATTCAACTGATACTCTGCGCTATCGATATAAGAATCGATTTCCGCATCGTAGCCAGCAGTGTTATAAATTTGAACGTGTTCGGAAATTTCTGTTTGATCCTGGGGAGCACGACCTAGAAAATGCTTGTAGTTGAGCTCAATGAAACGATATTGGGAAGCAGAATCAAAAAACAGGGACTTATACAAGTCTGATTTAGCCACCATGCGCACAAAGCCCCGTACACTGATGTCTCCATTGCGCAGCATCGCTTCAGCGGTAGTTAAGCGATCGGATTCCAGCAAGTGCGGGTTACCTAGAACCTGTTTGTAAACTGCGCGAATCACTGTCTGCACATCATCTTCTGTTGCACCAGCACGTAACTCTACTGGGTCAGCATCCATTACCCAAAGTGACATTTAAATTCCTCCTAAATTCTTTGCTCAAATTTAGCTGACTTACACAGCTATTCACTTACCAGTTATCAGTTATCAGTTAACAGTTAACAGTTTTTCTTGATTACCATTAACTGTTGACTTGTAAGCATTCAGCTATCAGCTATCAGCTATCAGCTATCAGCTAGCAGGCGCTTTAACTGAACGGGGTGGGATGAGTAAAACGAGCAGGGATTTTCAACTAGCTGTACCAGCCCGTAAGGTTGTTTACTAATTCCCGTTGATTAGCTGACGGCTGACAGCTGACGGCTGAATACTTACGTTGACTTAGTAACTGATAACCGGGCTCCTAGATCAAGTTAACTCAGTAACACTGAGAATCTTGCCACCGCTTTTATGAATACTCTTCACTTGTTCAGAGAGTTGTTCGTAGCTAACCTGATAGTTCAGCTGGCTATATTTATTCAAGCGGGCTACACCAGCGCATGTGGAAACAGCAATCTGGTAACGCTTGCCAGTATTACCATAACCTGCACCATTTCCAACTGCTGGAGCTTTAACTTGTGGAGATATATTACCAGCTACAGAAGTAATTAGCTGGGCTGGTTTTCCACTATCACTGGTAGGAGAGCCTCGCAGTAACGAGAACATCCGATTAAAGCCCACATTCTTTATTCCAGGTTGGCTACGGATGCTGCGGGGATAGGGAACGATGTTATCGCCAAAATTCTCAAGATATTCGTCACTATCGATATAGGAATCGATTTCAGCTTCATAACCCTCTTGATTGTAAAGGCTGACGTGCTCAGAAATTTCAGCTTGATCTAGGGGAGCACGACCTAGCAAATGCTTGCAATTAAGTTCAATGAACCGATAGGGAGAAGACACCTGGAAAAATCGGGATTGATACAGGGCTGATTGAGCCACCATGCGCACAAAGCCACGGACACTAATATCCCCATTCCGCAACATTGATTCCCCATTGGTGATTCGCTCGCTATCCATCAGATGGGCATTGCCCAAAACCTGCTTGTAAACGGCTCGAATTACCGTCTGCAGATCCTCTTCAGTAGCATAGGGTCGCAGTTCTACTGGGTCACCTTCAAAGGCATCTAGACCAAGGGTGGCTGATACCGTTAAATTCCCCATTCTTATTTCTCCTAAAGTGAGTTTGATAATGATATAATCGTTGGTTAAACCTAGTTTGAGGTAATTTCCCCAAACCTAGGGTCAGCTATTAAGGAGCTATTAAGCTATTATTAGCCGACCCTGAGTTTATATCAAATGGTCAACGTTCAACCAGCATTACAAAACCTCAGTAATGCTGGTAATCTTTCCACCACATTTATGAATGTTCTGAAATTGTTGAGACATTTGACTGTAGTTAACTACCCGCTCGGTCTTGCTAAACTTATTGAGTCGAGCAGCAGCAGTTGAGGTAGAGTAAATAATCCGGAACCGCTTCTCTGTGTTACCACTAGCTGCGCCATTGCCAATCGCTGGTGGAGTAATTTTCGTGGACATATTCGCAGCCAAAGAAGAAATTAACTTTGCCTGTGTATCACTGTCACTGGTAGGAGAGCCCCGTAGCAATGAGAACATCCGATTGAACCCTTCATTTTTGATCCCCACTTGAGTGCGGATAGACCGTGGATAAGGGACGGTGTACTCACCAAAGTTTTGAATGTATTCGTCGTTATCGATATAAGAGTCGATTTCAGCGTCGTAGCCCTCTGTATTATATAGTTGGACGTGTTCAGCAATCTCTGCCTGGTCCTGAGGAGGGCGTCCTAACAAGTGTTTGAAGTTCAGCTCAATGAACCGGTACTGAGAAGAACTGTGAAAGAAAAGTTTCTGATACAATTCAGATTTAGCCACTACCCTGACAAACTGACGCACTGTAATATCGCCATTCCGAAGTAGGGCTTCAGCACTGGAGAGGTGATCGCTCTCCATAATATGTTCATTGCCCAAAACCTGCTTGTAAACAGCTCGAATTACCGTTTGTAAATCCTCTTCAGTGGCAAAAGGCCGTAATTCTAATGGATCACCTTCAAAGGCATCCAAGCCTAGAGTAGCTGAGCGAGTTAAATTTCCCATTTCTATCTCTCCTTTAAAACTTCCGAAAAGACCAAACCCCAGACATTAGGAGATTTCTGTAATGCTGACGATTGTCCCGCTAGTGCGATTAATCCGTTGAATTTGGGGTGTCATCTTGCTGCCAGGAACAATGTACTCAGTGGTACTACGACGGCGACGACCGCTGTACATCGCACCGCGCACTACAATTTTGAACATCTTTTCGGTAGCATCAGCATAAGCTGCAGCACGACCACCTGCCAGTGGCACAATTTTGCTGGTGCTATTGGTGGCAACTGCTTCTACCAAGCAAGAGCTTTTTATGGAGCTATCAACTTCTGAATTACCCCTTACCAAGGAGAGGGTACGGTTATAGCCCACCTGCTTTTGACCGATTTGGCTACTAGAACCACAATAGTAGGGTACGGTATCATCCCCAAAATTATTTTGGTATTCGTCACTATTGATGTAAGAATCAATCTCAGCATCGTAGCCCTGCTCAATACAGATGCGGATGTGTTCCGCAATTTCTGTCTGATCCAGGGGAGCACGACCCAATAAATGCTTAAAGTTCAGCTCAATAAATCGGTAGGGCGCACAGGATTCAAAATACCGAGCGCGATAGAAATCTGATTTTGCCACAGCCCGGACAAATTCCCTGACAGTGATGCTGCCATCGCATAATTGCGATTCAGCATTCACTAGCCGCTCGCTCTCCATAATGTGGGGGTTGCCCAAAACTTGACGATAAACTGCCCGAATTACAGCTTGTACTTCATCAATGCCACTAGTGGGCCATAGTTCAAAGATCAAATCTGAATCTAGACCAAACTTGGCAGTAGGCGCTGTACTGACCATTTAAATTTCTCCTTGCAAAAAACTTATTCAAACTAAAGGGGATTTTCCTTGCCAAAACAAAGCAACCAACCCTTAATTTCACTGCACCTCTACCTTCTTTGGCAGCAAACTAGTTGGCTTGCTGCCAAAGCACGCAGACATACACGAACTTTTCCAGATTAGAAACGTTTGAATCCCGATTGAATCCTAATTACACAACGGTGATGCTGGCAATCACGCCACCTTGCTTATGAATCCGCTGGTACTCTTTGGAGAGCTGATCAAACGGAACCAGGTAGACCTGGTTACTGCGCCGGAATTTGGATACCCGATTCACTGCACCAGGGGACTTATAGCCAGTTACCTCAATGCGGTACACCTTACCTTCAGCAGTAGCTCCAGCACCATGACGAGTTCTGGCACCCAATGGCGTCTCTTGGAAAGACCAGCCAGATACACCACCAGATGGGGGAATCACTGCTGTAGGAATTTCTTGAATTACATTCTTATTTAGGCAGGGAGTATTGCCAGCCAAGCTCCCTTTGAAATCGCTACTAGATGCTCCTCGCAACAGTTGGAACATGTGGGTAAACCCAACCATCTTCTTGCCTGTTTGGGTTTTGTAGCCCCGGTAGAAGGGAACGGTGTCTTCCCCATAGACTTCCTGGTATTCGTCACTGTCGAGGTAGGAATCAATCTCTGCCTCGAAGCCCCCTTCATCCCAGATAATACTGTGAGCCTTCATCTCATCGAAGCCATCGGGAGCCCGACCAAGTAAATGTTTGAAATTCAGCTCAATTACCCGGTAGCGGGGGGATTTGTCGAAAAACCGGGAGCTGTAAGCATCGGATTTAGCTACTGCCCGCACAAATTCCCGAACGCTGAGTTCACCTAGTTTGAACTGAGACTCTGGGACAGCGAGGCGCTCACTTTCCATGACATAAGCATTGCCCAATACTTGCCGATAGACCGCCCGAATCACGGCCTCAGCGTCCTCGCTTGAGATACCTGGCCACACTTCAATTGGATCTGTGTCTTCAAATAGGCCGACACCTAGCTGTGATGCTGGTCCGAATGCCATTAACAGATTCTCCTAGATAGCAACAAATTTTTTAATCAGAGTTTTCTCAGGGTGTTTAAAAAACTTTACAAGCTTTTAAACAACAACATAACCTCTCTCGCGACTCCTGATGGAGGAATCTTGGGAGCTCATAGCTCCTGTGAGCGAGATTGTGTCAGTGTTTTACACCTTCACACATTTATTTATACAATGCCCTGATCACCCTAAATTATCAAGATTTGTAAACTTCTGGGATTCTCTGTGATTGAAACTGACGACTATCTTAGAAATTCTGAATTATAAAGTATGAATTATGAAATATGACTTATGAAGTATCGAATGATTGTTTTATTTTTCACTCATGCTTTTCAAGCTACTCTCAACCTAACCCCAAGGTCAAACAACCTCTAACCTTTAACCTTCAACCCTTCAACCCTTCAACCCTTCAACCCTTCAACCCTTCAACCCTTCAACCCTTCAACCCTTCAACCCTTCAACCCTTCTGAATTTGTGCGATCGCTACCTTGACCAGTTGGCGAATTTCCTCTCGCTCATCGGATAACTTGGCTGTTAAGGCAGGTAAAGCCGCTTCATCCTTCAGCTTCCCTAAAGATAAGATTACCCTCCGCCTCACTTCTTGGCTGGGGTCTTCCAGTAACGGGATTAAATGGGGAACCCCTACCTGGGGGTTAAGTTGGCTCACCGATGTCGCTGCTTCTGCACGAACATTGACAGATTCATCTTTCAGTGCTACCAGGAGAATTTCTGTAGCCTGGTCATTACCCGGTTCATCCACCAAATTAGCGATCGCACCGACTACTGCCATCCGCACATCTTCTGATTCCGAGTGGATTGCCTGATACAGGTGCTCTGCTGCTTCTGATCCAATGAACGCCAGTGCCCAAGAGGCATGACCTTTGGCAGTTTGGGGATAATCTGCTGATTCCAACACCTCAATCAACTTTGGCACAGCCGCTTCTCCCATTCTGGCTAAGGCTCCAGCCGCTGAACTCTTGACCACTGTATCCTCATCATTTAACAAAGCATTGATCAGGGTAGGAACCCCCTGGGGATCCCTGATTTTTGCTAAAGCCTTGCCACAAGACCTGCGCACCACCGGGTTTGGGTGATTAGCTAGTGCTTCGAGCAAAAACGGAGAAGCTGGCTTACCAATTTTGCCGAAGGCTTCCACGAATCCCAGTCTGACCATGCCCCGGCTATCAGCCAGGGATTCAACCATCTGTTTTAACTGTTGCGCATTAGTAATATCAACGTTTCCCTCAGTAAGTTGGCTATTGACATCAGCCAGCAAACGGTCAGTTTCAGAGGGAGCTGGTGGTTGAGTTTCCGTAACCATGGGTAATTCAGTTGCTTGAGTCAGTTGCTTCAGGATGATGGCAAAGAGGATTCCTGGGGGCGGAGATCTTCCAGAGCAGTGTCAATCTTTACAATTTCCGGGTGTTTTTTGATATGCTCCATGACCGCTTTTTTAGGCAATTTCACCTTCTCGGCCATTTTCATCACATCATTAACGAGTCTTTCGCGATATTTCTCTAGTTCAGTAATAACTTCCTCAATTTCTGCCGCTGATGGCTTTGCTTCTTGACTCTCAGACATTTTGGTGACGTTCTTAAATGGTGATTATTGTATAATAAGGTTACAGCTTTCAAGTTACAAGTTACAAGTTACAGGTTACAGGTTACAAGTTACAGGTTACAGGTTACAGGTTACAAGTTACAGGTTACAGGTTACAAGTTACAGGTTACAGGTTACAGGTTACAGGTTACAGGTTACAGGTTTCAACCTTCAACCTTGGCCAAAAGGCCACGCGTGCGCGTTCAACCTTCAACGCTTCAACCTTGGCCAAAAGGCCACGCGTGCGCGTTCAACCTTCAACCTTGGCCAAAAGGCCACGCGTGCGCGTTCAACCTTCAACGCTTCAACCTTCAATCTTCAACCTTGGCCAAAAGGCCACGCGTGCGCGTTCAACCTTCAACCCCTTAACCTTCAACCTTCAACCCCTTAACCTTCAACTACGATGACTGGCCCCTAAGCTTTCCCGAGTATTGCTGCGAGTATAGGGATTCCAGGTGTCTAGATCTTTATATGGTTGATTCAAGAGCATGGAACGGGTGGCTTCACTGATGCCTTGAGCCATGGTAAAGTCAGCGCCAGCAATATTTTGTACATGGTTTAAATCTGCTCCAGTCAGGTCGGCTCCTCGCAAATCCGCTCCCTCCAGCTCCACTCCACTCATACGGGCATTGCGCAAGCAAGCCCCGGTCAGGAAAGCCTTCCGTAAGTTGGATCCACTCAAAGCAGCATCCTGCAAATTAGCACCGGTTAAATCCGCTCCGCTGAGATAGCCTCCTATTACTCTAATCCCTTGCAAGTCAACTCCCCTGAGATTAGCAGTATTGAGAAAAGCACCATTGAGATTAGCACCAGGCCCAACAGCCCCAGAACTTTTGTAGCGAAATCCTTCTGGCCAATTGGTTTCCCGGTCATACAGGGCTACTTGTAGGTTGGTTTCATTTAAGTTAGCCATGGTCAAATTAGCCTTCCTTAAATCTGCCCGGTTTAGATAAGCCCCTTGCAAATCAGCGCCAGTCAGGTCAGCGCCAGTGAGATTAGCTCCCCTGAGATCAGCTCCCCTCAGATTCGCTTCCCGCAAAATTGCCTGACTAAGATTAGCCCCAGTCAAGGTAGCTTGGCTCAAATTAGCTTTATGTAGGTTAGCACCACTGAGGTTAACCTGGTACAAGTCTCTCTGACTCCAATCAACGCCCTCAAGATTAGCATCAGAGATATACTCTCCGGCTTGGAACCGTTTTAAGATATCCATAGCTTGGTTGTTAGTGCGATCGCTTAACCGAGTTTGACTAATTGTCATTACTAAACTCTACCTGGAACTGCCAGGGTTATTTTACCGTTCTGGTGGGAACACAGGATATTAAAAACCATTACTATTTCTAGGGTAGGGGCTAGCTCTACCCATCTATCACTAATAGGAGGTTCAAGCAAAAATGCGACTCAAGCCACCCATGACCATGATGGACTTCTTTCGCAAAAGCGAGGGCAAGTGGTTTACTCAACGCACAGTTCATCACTTTGATAACGCTGCCGATGAATCCGGAGAATCCAATCTGATTGTTCAAGTCATCGAAAAAGATAACCCTAAAGTCAAAGCCGTGTGTGACCTCCAAAGCATTGACCCAAGCCAGGCGATGGGGGGAGCGAGCTTTATGTGGCAAATCAATTTAGATGACCGGGAACCAAATTCCAAATATGCCGCAATTCTGATTGATGTTCCAGACGATGAAACTAAGCTTAGTGGTAAATTGATTCGAGACCAGGGCTATGTGGAAAGTATTCCGGTAGTGAGTCGGTATTGGTTTGGCAAAGACGGCATCCTCACCATTGATACCAATTATCAAAACAATCAGGGTCAAGAACGTTGTTGGTTTGTCACCGATGATTTTCGTGTGCGAGTCAGCACTGTGCGCATGATGAATGGTATCAATCTCATGACTTATTGCTCTGAACGCCGCTGTGTTTCTAGGGAAATGCTGGAGCAAATGATTGAAACTAATCGCGCTAGAGCTATGGCGGCACAATAGTAATTAAGTCATTAAAACTTAATTATCTGATCAAAATAATTCAACTCGGAGCATATTTACTTAGATTACTCCTAAGTTTACCTATAGGAGGCTAAGTAAACATGAAAATATTGCAATCGCTAGTAATTTTTGGTGCCATCAGTCTGAGTGGATACTATGGGATTACCCATTCAGTGAATCCCGTTCTAGCTCAGATTGTTCCGGATCATACCTTGGGGGATAATCCAAGTGTTGTTAAACCCAATGTAGAGGTTAAAGGACTTCCTGCTGACTTGATTGAAGGTGGAGCAACCAGAGGGGAGAACCTATTCCATAGCTTTTCTGATTTTAATGTTGGGGACTTGCAGCGGGTTTACTTTGCCAATCCCGCTGGCATTAACAACATTCTCAGCCGAGTAACTGGTAGTAACATCTCCAAGATCTTCGGAACCCTGGGAGTAGATGGTGCCGCCAATTTGTTTTTGCTCAATCCTAATGGTATTGTTTTCGGAGCCAATTCCCAATTAGATGTAGCCGGTTCCTTTGTCGGAAGTACCGCTAATAGTGTAGTGTTTGGCAATGGCACCGAGTTTAGTGCTACCAATCCCGAAGAACCACCCCTGTTAACCATTAACATTACTCCGGGATTGCAGTATGGCCAGAATCATCCTCAGCCGATCGTAAATGCTGGCAATTTAGCTGTGGGACAGGGACAGAATGTCACCTTAGTTGGTGGGAGTGTGATTAGCACTGGGGATATCCTAGCATCAGGGGGTGAGATTAATATATTAGCGGTCCCTGCTGAAACCTTAGTGCAATTGGGGCAAGCTGGACAGATTTTGACACTATCCACCCCAAAGGTGCCATTAACACCATCCGCTCCGGCCTCTGTCACTGAATTTTTGAGTAGTTTGGACCATGACACTGGCGTAACAGTTTCCAGTGACGGTCAGGTAACACTTACCGATTCCGGTACTGTAGTGCCACTTGAGCCAGGAACGGTGATGATCTCTGGTACCCTAAGCGCTGCCAACCTCTCCCCAGGACAAACCGGCGGCAAAGTAACGGTATTAGGAGATAACGTTGGCTTGTTTGACAGTGCATCAATTGACGTTTCTGGAGACAGTAGTGGTGGAAATGCACTAATTGGTGGGGATTTCCAAGGTCAAGGACAGCTGCCATTGGCCACAGCTACCTATATCGCTCCTGAAACCACCATCAAGGCTGATGCGGTTAGCACTGGTAATGGTGGTCTGATTCTGATTTGGTCCAATCAATCGACTCGCGCCTATGGCACCTTAACGGCACTGGGGGGATCCCAATCAGGCAATGGCGGTTTAATCGAGACATCCAGTGCAAATTTTCTCGATGTTACGGGAGTTAGAGTCGATGCTAGCGCCCCAAATGGTTTAGCAGGAACATGGTTACTTGACCCGAGGAATGTTACTCTTGGCTTTGCCGATACATCCAATGGCACCTTTGATAGTAATTCCAATATCTTCACTCCCACTGGAGATGATGCCGTGGTGAATATCCCAGATATTGAAGCTCAACTCAATGCTGGCACTAATGTCACTATCACTACTGGAACCACAGGCGCTCAGGAAGGAAATATCACCGCAGATGGCTTTGGCATTACCAAAACTACACCAGGGGAAGTCACTCTAAGTTTGCAAGCGGCCAATGATATTAGTCTCAAAAACTTTGGCATCAATGCCAACAGTGGTTTCCTGAATCTAGTCCTGGAAGCGGATAGTGACAATTCCGGTAGTGGTGATGTGGAATTGATGAATGCGGGAATTGATACTGGCGGAGGAGCAGTCACCATTACTGCGGCTGGTGCGATCGCATTGGAAAGTATCGGAATTAATAGAAATAACAACCGTACCGATCAGGCACCACCAATCACCGTGATCAGTGATGAATCCATATCCCTCAAAAGTGCTGGAATCAATAGCCTCACCTCTGGGAATAATGGAAATGCTGGAGACGTTATCGTTCAAACCGGTACCCTTACCCTAGAAGAGGCGGGGATTGGTAGTACGACAGAGGGTAAGGGGGATGCTGGCAATATCACTGTTACTGCTGCTGACTCAGTTGTGGTCACAAACAACAGTGGTATTAGTACCAACACTCAAGATAACAGTAGTGGCAATGCTGGAGAGATCACCATCACCGCCGGTTCTTTATTGTTTGAAAATCAAAGTGGTCTTGGCAGCGATACTCGAAACAATAGCAGTGGGGATGCTGGAAAAATAACCATTACTGCTGACTCACTTGTGTTCAGAGAACAAAGTGGTATTGGTACCAACACAAGAAATAACAGTAGTGGCAATGCTGGAGAGATCACCATCACCGCCGGTTCTTTATTGTTTGAAGGCGAGGATAGTGGTATTGGCAGCGATACTCAAGACAATAGCAGTGGGGATGCTGGAAAAATAACCATTACTGCTGACTCACTTGTGTTCAGAGAACAAAGTGGTATTGGTACCAACACAAGAAATAACAGTAGTGGCAATGCTGGAGAGATCACCATCACCGCCGGTTCTTTATTGTTGGAAGGTCAGGAAAATGGTATTGGCAGCGAGACTCAAAACAATAGCAGTGGGGATGCTGGCATAATAACCATTACTGCTGACTCACTTGTGCTCAGAGAAGGCAGTACTATTGGTACCAGAACGATTAATGACAGTACTGGGGATGCTGGCATAATAATAATTAATGTTGACTCCATCTCCCTAGAAAACAATAGTGCTATTCTAAGTACTACCGAAACTACTGGCGAAATAGGAACAATCACACTCAATGCCAACTCCATTTCCCTCTCAGACAGCAGAATTACTACAGCTGTAGAGGAAACAGCAGTTGTTAACTCTCAACCAGACCCAGAGCCTAACATCATCATTCGGGGAAGCTCGCTCTCCTTAACTAATAACGCTCAAGTGACTGCTAGTAGTTCTGGCCAAGGAAATGCTAGTGACATCTTGGTAGAGGCTGACTCTATCTTCCTTGAAGAAAGTAATATCTCTACTGAAACCGTTAGCGGAGACGGTGGCAATATTACTCTGACCCTACAGGATTTATTACTATTGCGCAACGGTAGTCAAATCACCACTAGCGCCGGTACCGAAGACCAACCAGGAGATGGTGGCGATATCACCATTAATGCTGATTTAATTGTGGCCTTCCTGGAAGAAAATAGCGACATCACCGCTAATGCCTTTGAGGGCATGGGGGGTAATATTACACTTACCGCTGAAGGGATCTTTGGGTTCAACTTTCCGGATCAACTAACCAACTTGAGTGATATCATCGCCAGTTCTGAGCGTGGTGTAGACGGTGACATACAAATCAACATCCTTGGGGTTAATCCCTCTCATGGTTTAGTAGAACTCCCCACTACTGTAGTTGATCCATCTACACTGATTGCCGCTAGCTGCACCGACAATGTCAAAGTAGGATCAAACAGTTCCAAAGGGGATGAATTCATTATTACTGGACGGGGTGGCTTACCTCCGAGTCCCCTTGACCCAATCATCAGCCAGACGGTGATAGCAGATTGGGTGACCATAGATAACTCGGCAACAGAAAATGATCAGAGTCAGATCACTCCTGCTGCTAGGGAGGAGTCGGCTCGAAAGCTTCCAAGGCGGCGAATTGTAGAAGCTCAGGGTTGGCTGATTGGCCCTGATGGTACCGTTATTCTCACTGCTTTCCCTACCACCCCCGATACCTGGGCTAACTCTTCATTGAAATCCCCCTCTTGCCAGGATCTCAGGAGAATTAGTAATCGCTCCTAGGGATTAATCCTTTGGTGGGCAGTGCTTAGCTTGGCTATCACCAGGTTGATGAATCGGTCTGATGCACTGCCCACCCTACATCTCTGCCCACCCTAGATCTAGCTAGGGATTAATCCTGTGGTCGCTAGTGCTTAGCAACGCCCTTGGCCAGCTTGATCAATCTCTGTGTGGCCGATAAGCTCGACTAGCTCAGTGGGTTGGTTGCCCAATTTTGCCTAAGTGCTGATTGACCTGAAACGGAAGATAATCGCAAGTAACGCAAAAATCGAGCACCCCTAATCTCATCATGTGTGCTAGAATTCGGAGGAAGCTTAAAGTCAGCACTATGCAAGCTAGTTCCTAGTCTAAATTCAAGATTGTAAATTTAAACCATTAACAGCCAAGGGGTCTTGGTAAGAATTCCTTGACTATCTAATTACCTAAGTATCTAATTCCCTGAGTATCTCGATGTTCTTACGTAAGTCGAAATTGCTAAAATACACTATTATTATCTAGTAGTAGCCCAGCAAGGGCTAAAGCGCTAGGATGGCTATTAGCAGGTTCAGATCAGCAGCGAAGGTTTAGATTATAGGCGTTCCCATGCTGGTGTAGATTATTCCACTTTAGGTACGACTGAGGCACCCCTTAAAACAAGTCAAGCAAAGTGAAACCTTCGCAGCTAATTAAGAGTTAAGCGTTTTTGAGTAGATGGCGGAATAGATTCTCCTTAACCATCATTTGACGCAAAACTTCCAAGAGATAGGACTGAGCCTCCTCCTGGCTCAAGAGCTTGACTTGGTCTTGGTAGATTTTCATCTGGAACTGTTGCTCCAAACTTAGCTTTCCAGGCGTTTCCATAGGTTTACTCCTAAGCTTACATACGTTGATTAGGGCAGGCGGACGAATGTTCCGACTGCTCTTTTTTTTGGCCGTTGTTAATCAATCTAACACACTTATAGAATACTGTCGATTCTGTCAAGCAATAAGTAATCAAAGATACAAATTGTAATAAAAATCCGGAAAGGCATTATTTACCCTTGTGCCTGTATGTCTGATAGGCTGAGCTCTTTGAATACCGATCATAAATAAATATTGATGGGGAGATGGGAAGATTTTGATTAAAAGTAATTATTCGGACATGATATTACGCAAAACCTGAGGCCAAACCCACCTATATAGTGGCACAATTCCAGTTAGTATCAGTATATGTAGCGTACCAGCGGAAAAGCTGATGGCTTGGGCATCGATGGCTTGTTTGGAAAAATCTCAGGAATATGCAAAAATTAAAGTTTAAGTAAAATTTAAGTAAAAACTCGGTAAACCAAATACTATAATATGGATCCAATTATTGATGCCATGGAATTTTTCCAGCTCAGTGCTGGCAACTGGCGATCGCAACGCACGACCCATCACCTAGCCTTCCGACAAGCAGAGAAGGGAGAGTTGGACATAAATGTAGCTACCTTAGAGGCTGATCATCCCCAAGTCATTGAACTGTGTGAGCTTCATAAGATTAACCCGAGTTTGGCAGCAGGTGGAGCTTTGGTCAGTTGGCAGGGCACAATGGCTTGGGATCAGAGTGATGACGGTCACAAAGACTCGACGGTGATGGTGGTGGTTCCAGATGCCGACTCTCCTAGAAAAGGTAAGTTATTGCGGGAAAAAGGTTACGCTGAAACCATGCCAGTAGCTGGTCTTTATAAAATGGATGCTCAAGATGGGCTAGTGCTGATTACGGAATATGAAACCATGAGTGCTCATGAGCGTTTCTCGTTTATCACTCCATCTCGGCGGATGCGTACCAGTATAGTGAAACGTTTTGGTGGATTTAGCAGCGCATCATTTTGTATCGAAACCCGGATTGACTCTAATTTAGATAATGGGGCTAGTGCTGGCGCTAATACTGGGGCTAATATTGGCGTGACATCTCAAAAACAACAAAATGTCTTGGCACCGGAAGAGTATTATTCAATCTTGGGCTGGTGATTCCACCATCAGCGATGATCCTTTAATCCGGGGCTACCAGTATCTGAATGCTGTGGGTCAGCTGGCTTTAGACCCAAGTATGGTAGAGATCACTGATAATGTTAAAGAACGCGATCGCATTTATACCTGGATTGGCAATCACATTGATGCCATTAATGGTGAACTCCAGACTTGCCTAGAAGCCTGTCATAGCTGCTATCATGATTCCGGATCTCCCCCAATGCGGATTTTGGCAACCCCTTTAGGGGAAAAGTTTGGTATTGATGGCTTTTGCAACATCTTAGCCACTCCGGCGGTGATATTAATTGATGTCGGACGCATTGCACGGTCTGATTGGTTGAGTATTGTCATCCATGAATATGCCCATGCTCATTTAGGTTCCCCTGGTCACGATCAGCGTTTTTTTGATGTCATTTCCCATCTCTGTTTGGGTCTAGGATTAAAACCGCCACGCTGGCAGTTAGATCTCGAAACTTACCTACGGGATTGGCCAGAGTGTCCATCCAAGACTAATCCACTGTCTTTTTGGATGGGGTATGGAGGGTAGGAGCGATAGGCGAAGGTTAAGCCAGAGCCTAAGGAGGCTATTGTCTAATTCTTTTGGGCTATCCTAATAAATATTAAAAATTATTGCTTTGATTAACGTTTTAATTAATCAAAATTAATAACCTATTCGTGATTGAGGCGATTAACTTAAAAAGGGATACTCAGAGTAATCCCAAAAGAGTACCCTTAGTTGATGAACCGATGACTATTGGCTATTGACGGCTGTCCCGGCTATCACTAGTCGCTTTAGGGATTAAAATATCGATTAAAATATAATTTTTTTATAGACTGACACAGGATTCATTATATATTTGATTAAGGTTTGTAAGATTTTCTAAGAATACGGAGATAAAAACGTGGCTATTCCTTTACTAGGCTACGCCCCTGTGACGCAGAATGCGCGCATAGATGGGTATGAGATACCAGGAGAAGAGCAACCCAGAATTTATTCCACTGAAAACTTGCTCTCCCCCGGGGACATGGATGCCCTAATCGAGGCAGGATACCGTCAGATCTTCTTCCATGCCTTTGCTTCGGATCGTGAACCGTTCCTGGAGTCTCAACTCCGCTTCGGTCAGATCACAGTGCGGGACTTCATTCGTGGGTTGTTGCTTTCTGAAACCTTCAAGACCAGCTTCTATGACAAAAACAGCAACTATCGGGTTGTAGAGCAGTGCGTGCAGCGGGTGCTTGGACGTGATATCTATGGCGAAAGGGAAAAATTAGCCTGGGCAGTTATAATTGCCACAAAGGGTATCCAAGGCTTCGTCGATCAACTGCTCGACAGCGAAGAGTACATGGAGAATTTTGGGTACAACACCGTCCCCTATCAACGGCGTCGAGTGATTCCCGGTCGGCCTCAGGGTGAAACACCATTCAACATCAAATCTCCACGTTACAACGAATACTACCGTGCAGTACTGGGCTTCCCACAAATCATTTGGCAGACCCAGGTGCGCAGTTACGTCCCACAAGACAAGAAGGCCAAGTTAGGGGATCCGTCTCTGTATATGGGCATGGCACGGGAACTGTCTCCCCAAGGCAACACTATCCCACGAATATCAGCTATAAACATCGATTACGAATCCTTAGTGCCATATCGGGCTCAGGAATCTCCGCAAAAGGAACTAGCTGAAGCGAAGTCGTAGCACGTCTAAGAGTTTGATCAAGGCTAGGGGGGGAGGGGCAACAAACTCAATCCACTCCCCAGAAACGGGATGCTGTAGTTGTAGTCGCCAAGCGTGAAGTGCTTGACCCGGTAGATTAACACCGACAGAACGAGCACTGCTGTAAACGGTATCTCCAACAATGGGATGACCAATATAGCTACTGTGGACACGAATTTGGTGGGTGCGACCAGTTTCTAATTGGAAATGCATGAGGGTATAGTTGCCCAGTCGTTCTCGGACTTGCCAATGGGTAATAGCTGGGCGTCCCCCTTTTTCTACTGGCACGACAGCCATTTTCTTGCGGTCTACAGGATGCCGTCCAATCGGTTGGTTAATGGTGCCAGACTCAGCAGACGGAGCACCGTAGACTACACCTAAATATTGTCTTTGAGCAGTTTTGGCTTGGAGTTGGGCTTGTAGATGTCCATGAGCCTGGTCAGTTTTTGCGATCGCAATTGCACCAGTTGTATCCTTATCCAAGCGGTGGACAATCCCTGGACGCTGAACACCACCAATACCTGTAAGTTTAGGGCAGTGGGCTAAAAGGGCATTGACAAGAGTACCACTTTCATGGCCAGGTGCGGGATGAACTACCAAACCAGCAGGTTTATTGATAATAATCAGAACGTCATCTTCATAAAGAATGTCTAAGGGGATGACTTCCGGTTGTAATTCCAGGGGTTTGGGGTCAGGAATGGTTAAGGAGATCCGATCGCCTAGCTGAACTTTAGCTTTTTTTGAGATACACACGTGATCATTCACTTGCACGTTGCCTTGTTCAATCAGCTTCTGGATACGAGAGCGAGACAAGTCAGGTGTTTGTTGGGCAATATAGCTGTCAAGGCGATAACTGGGAGTGGAACCAGTAGACTTGCTAGTTTCCTGAACTTGCAAGAATTTGATAGAAAGCTGAGGGGTCATTGTTGAGCGTTGATTGTCAACCGAACTGAGAATTAGGAATACAGAAGACTTTAATTATGTATTCATTATCAATAATTAACAATTAACTAAAGCCGATCAACTATTGTAGAAGTGATTAACCGGATTTGATATTATTAATTATTTGGGTTCGTAGCAAAGTGCAGCGGTAGGGTAACCGTAAATGTAGTTCCCACCCCAACTTCACTGTTTACAGCAATTGTACCCTCGTGCAAGTCTAAACATTTTTTGACAATTGCTAAACCCAGTCCAGTCCCAGGGATGCTGCCAACATTACTTGCTCTTTCAAAGGACTCAAATAGTTGATATTGGTCTTTTTTAGGAATACCGATCCCCTGATCTTGGACCTGGATTACTGCGGTCGAAGAATTGCAATTGAGTTCAAATTTGATAGTACCTCCTTCTGGAGAATACTTAATGGCATTTAAGAGCAAATTGTTAACGACATGACTCAAAAGTCTTTCATCGATTAGGACATCTTGGCAACTACCATGACTAAGGAATATCAGGTTATGGTTAAAACCCAGGTTAATTTTGATATTTTCGAGTATGTCCTGACACAAAGCAACTAAATCCATGGGTTCTGGCTCAAACTTGAGTTTCCCGGCATCGGCTTTCCCAATGGTTAGAACATCATCCAAAAGTTGAGTCATCCGGAGCACAGCATGCTGGATTTTATCATGGTGCTTCAGTTTTTTCTCAGCGGACAATTTTTGCTCATAGCGTTGCAGCATTTGAGCAGAAGATTGAATGGTAGTCAGGGGCGTACGAAACTCGTGAGAAACTAATGAAACGAAACCTGAGCGGAGTTGACCGAGTTCTTTTTCCTTAGCCAATGCCTTACGAATATCTGCTTCTGCTTGCTTGAGTTCAGTGATATCCCTTCCCACCGCCTGGCATTCTATAAAGTGGCCATGTTCATCAAACATAGCTCGATCACTCCACTGCTGCCAGCGAATTTCTCCAGAGTCGAGAAGAACTCGGTGTTCGTAAGTGTTGATCGGATTCTCTACAGAAAGAGAACGGAAGTTCCGGGTCACAATGTCTTCGTCTTCCGGAGGCATTTTTGGCAAAAATACTTGCCCTACTAATTCAGATCGGTCTTTGCCAAAATAGCGGCAGTAAGCATCATTGACAAACGTTAGGGTGCCATCAAGTTTCAACCGACAGATCAGTTCAGTTTGATCTTCAATGATGGCACGAAATCGTTCTTCACTGTGTCGCACCGCCTCCTCTGCCTGCTTGCGTTCTGTAATGTCTTCAACCATGCTCAAAATACACAGGATTTCTCCTGCTTGATCTCGCATAGCCATCATGGTTAAATTACCCCAGAGGGTATCTTGATTCTTTTTTAGGTAACGTATTTCTAACTTAAAACTATCAATTTCTCCTTGTATGACCTGCTTAATATAAGGCTTGGCTTTTTCTAGGTCTTCAGGATGAGTAATTGCCAAACCATTGAGAGCCATTAGTTCAGACTTGGTGTATTCGAGCATTTCATAAAAAGCCCGATTCACCTGAATAAACTGATAATCCAAATCTGAAAGTGACATTCCGATAGGTGCTTCATCAAACACCCTTCCAAATTGGGCATCTTTCTCGTCTAAAGCCGCTGCTGTATTTAGTCTCAATTGCTGATAGGCTTGGCGTAGTTCTACCTCTGCCTGCTTGCGCTGGGTAGTATCTTGGATAATCCCGATAACTTGATAAATATTTCCTTGCTCATTTAGCAGGGGAATATAGGTAGCAAGGACAGTGAGTTCACCAACCTCTGGCAAAGTCAGAGTAAGTTCTTCGACTTGTGGTGTACGGGTTTCCACAGCCTTTTGTAGCAGTTTCACATAGATATCCTTAAATACAGGTGGATAGATTTCCTCGTCAGTGTGACCCAGTAGTGGTGAATCAGACACTCCAGTAAGCTTAACGCCTTGTTGATTGATAAACTGGAGCCGCCGCTGGGCATCATAGATCATAAATGTACCGGGGAAATTATCCACTGCTAGGCGAAATCTTTTTTCGCTCAGGCGTAATGCCTCTTCTGCCTGTTTGCGCTCCGTGATGTCAACAATTAACCCCAGCACACGATTGAGATTACCCGAACTATCTAGGTAAAACTGTCCTTTGTTCTCAACCGTGATGTATGTGCCATCCTTCTTACGGATCCGATACTCAAGATGAATAGGCTCCTTAGTGACAATCACCCGTTCTATGGTGTGTCGGTATCGTTCTAAATCATCAGGATAAATTAATTCATCCCACCCTTGCCTAGTGTTGGTGAGTTCTCCTGGGTAATAACCCAATACTTGTTCAATATTGTGACCCCAAATCAATTCATTTGTCTGGGTATTCCATTCGTAGAGCAACTGACCACTGATTTTACTAACCGCTTCATAGCGATAAAGCCATTCGGTTAATAGAGCAAAGTAATTTTTGAAGTTTTGCTGATCTCGATTCAGATTTTCACAGCCCTTACTACCTTCATAGGAGCCAGTAGAGTTACCATCGTCCAATCCAGATTTTAGCTCTTTAATGCTAGTGATATCTTTAGCAACAGCATAGAAAAGACCCTGTTCATCCTGTGAAATTCTCCAAGCCAGCCAACGCAAGCTACCATCTTTGTGGTAAATTCTATTCCGGTATTCGACTAGTTTTCCTTGACCACAATCACGAAGGGCATTGAGAGTAACTTCCCGATCTTCTGGATAAATCCACTCAATCCAAGGTCGCGATCGCAATTGGGAGCAAGTCCAACCTAGAACCTTTTCCCAAATCGGATTGAGTTGTTGAAAATATCCGTTTTGACCAAAGGTGCATAATAGATCAAGTGATAAAGAAAACAAGATCTTTAGGGCGGACTCTGCCTCTGCCATTGTTTCAGTACTTTTTATGTGAGACTGAGTGGTGTTCATTGCTGGGCTCGATCCGTCAGAAATTCTACAGATAAGCTAGGGATACATCTACCCACAGTCTTCCCTCAATAATCAGTATAATCACAAGATCATCAGCAGGAGTATTTTAGAAAGCTCAGAAGATTTCTCTAAGGAAAGGAAATTTTGAGGACATTTTGTGGTAATATTTTTTAGTCTTTTGCCCTGAAGCCCTGCTGAGAGCTTTACAGTAAGCCTGATTGGCATGTTCTCTTCGAGCAGTACCGTCCTAGATAACTGTGCTAGATAATTGGGCTAGATAATTGGGCTAGGTGACTAGGGCTGATAACTTGCCACAACTCGCCCAGCTCCGTAGCGCTGTCGGTAATAATACTTTGTTATCTCATCCCCTTGTTCTGAAAGCTGGTCAATTGCAATCCCATTACGACCATGATCAATACCCGAACTATGAATGTAATCACCATCACCTAGATACAATCCTACATGGTTCACTTTTTGGGCGGTAGCGAAAAAGACCAAATCTCCTGGTTGTAATTCCTCCATTCTAATGGTTTGGGTGAAAGCTGCTTGCTGATAGGAATCTCTGGGTAACCAAATCCCCGATGCTGCAAACGCTGCTTGCATCAACCCTGAACAGTCATAGTTGGGAGCTACTGTACCCCCCCAAAGGTAGTAGGGATTTTGGTGCATTGCTGCTTTAGTAAACCCAATCACCGCTTTTATTCGTGCTTGGATTTGAGCTGGAGACAGAGAAATGGGGCGATAAGGAGTGTTAGCTATGTCCAGTAGAGCCAAATCCGACACAGGCAACCAACCAGAATAGTTATCTTCGCACAGACATACTTCTAAGGCATTACCGACAGGTGGGACAGACTTGACCCACAAGTGCCTTCCCGTAGCTGCTTGTGTTGTTAAACGCTTACAGTTGGGCGAATCATAGAGGTTGAGATTAGCAAGACAGTAGTATTCCAAATCATTGGCTCGTAATTGCTCAAGCAAAACCATAGTATAGGAAGCGGGAACTCACACTCAGATTATGGTCCTTTTCTAGAAGGATAAACAACTAGGAAGATTAAGCAGCGAAATCAACCGTTGCCCCAAGAGCCACCTTTCCCTAACTGCCTCATGATCAAATTACTCTGATCGAGCGCCTCAGGAGCTGGCAAGTGGACTTACCCCACTCAGAGGAAAAATCAGGGGCCAACGCCAATCGGTAATTTCCGATCGGGCAACCGGAAATAGAGAATTGCAGAGGTTTTACAGGTGTAGATGCCTAAGTCCTGTGTTAGTGATGTTTACGCAGGGCAAAACTAAAAGCCAAAATGAGGTTATTCTGCTCTTTGTATCTGGTAAAGTTCAAGGGATGAGTAGACTATCCTAGGATAGGGTTCAAATTTTTGAGTACCTGACCTGATCTGATGTGACTAGCAGCTACAAGTTACTGACCAAGAACTATAACTTTTAGCTTTTGGCTAACTGCTAAGTTTGTTACCCCTAACCAGTCACCAAGTAGTTTTTGAGGAGTGAGTGTGAAGAGTAATTTTCCTAAGACCCTTTCGATCCAACTGAGTATGGCAGTATTGACGATGGTCAGTTACCAGCTGTCTGCTACTGCTGAAACACCTCGCTATAATTCATCGGTAAAGCAATTTACCCAGACAGCAGCAGCCGTCAGACCTGAGCAATTAGCAGCAACTTCCACCATCACAGTTGACCCTAATCGATTTAATCCGGAAACTACACAAACTCCTAAAAATATATTCAGACCAACTAGTCTGCCATCAGGGAATCTCAACACTATCACTGACCATCGAGCTAATTCCCGTTTAGGGCAATTGGACAGGATAGGAGCAGCGGTTCGTGCCAGTAAGTCGGTAGGGTCTCCTAGTGAATTAGTCAACCGCTCCCAATTCAATGGCTCAGTTGCACCAATTGCTGACTATACAGTCAGACAGAAGCAGGTACCATTAGCCAATTTAGAAACTATCCAGGAGTATCCTGCTGATCCCCCCAAACAAGAGCTAGAACCGATCACTGAGGAATACCAAACACCTTCTCAAGAGTTTAATAATCCTGTGGTAGCTCCACCGAGACCAGGGACTTTAGCTACATCTGTGGCAGCTCTAAAAATACAACTAGATCAAGCCACCTCTGACACCTCACCAGCCATCTCCTATGAAGTAGGCACCCCTGTAGCTCAGAGAAATATTGATCCTACTGGCAACAGCCTTGGGGTTGGAAACTATGTTGGAATTGGCGGTCATATCGGTTTTACTGATGATGGCACCAATATTGGTCGAGGTGGCTTTATGATTAACGGCAAATATGATTTATCCCCCACCTTATCAGTTCGTCCTAGCATACTAATCAATGATGATGCTACCTTTGTGATCCCAGCTACTTACAACTTTATTTTCCAGGATGAACCGTTTGATCCGCCTACTTACTCAGCTTTCGCTGGTGGTGGTTTGGCTTTTTCTACAGGTGATGACAACAATGTGGGTTTAATCGTTACTGGTGGTGTTGATTGGCCATTTGGACCCAATTTTGTGGCCAATGCTGCCTTAACTACTGGAATTTTTGTTGATGGTGCCGCAGATCTCGGAATTTCCTTTGGCATTGGTTATAGCTTCTCTAACTTTGGCAAGTAGAAAAGGGACAAATATAGCAGAAGTCAGAAGTCAGAAGTCAGAAGTCAGAAGTCAGAAGTCAGAAGTCAGAAGTCAGAAGTCAGAAGTCAGAAGTCAGAAGTCAGAAGTCAAACTCTTGCGCTTCTTGATGCAAAGCGCGAGTGGGGGAAACCCCCAAGACCGTAATGGTGCGCTTGACCTTGGCGAATTAAATTCGCCACGGGTCGCACCTCTGCATCGCTTACAAAGGGTGTGAGACTAATGTCGATGTCCTAACTGCCCTGGCGACTGCTATATAAGCAAAGGAGGGATAAGATTCAGTAATGACCCATCTTATCCCTCCTTTTTTACAAGGATCTAGGTAGACTGCTTCCCCAAGCAAGGAAAGTTGGATTTTTGCCAAAAGTAGATTTTTGCAAGTTAGTTGATGATACTCAACGGAGAGGGAGGGATTCGAACCCTCGGATAGGCCTGAACCTATCAACAGATTAGCAATCTGCCGCTTTCGACCACTCAGCCACCTCTCCAAGGTGGTGTCAATCCATAATAGCACATTTTTGAGGTTGTCAACTGCTAGTAATGTAAATTTTCTGATTAGAAACCATGAGCGATCGCTCACACCACTGCAATAGGAAAATGCAATACGAAAATTTATGATGACTCTCGGACTCTCCCAATCTCTGTCTTGATGCAAAGCGCGAGTGGGGGAAACCACGGCAAAGCGCGAGTGGGGGGAACCCCCAAGACCGTAATGGTGCGTTTGACCCGTAATTAAATTCGCCACGGGTCGCACCTCTGCCTCCCCAAGACCGCCCTGCATCGCTGAGAGATCTACTATTTTTAAGTGAGGGAGATTCAGCCTAATACGTGGGTGAAAGCCCAGAAGCATCTTGAATCTGAAAGTATACCATATAATGTCCCCACTTAAGTTATAATTTATATAAATAAATTGTTAAAAATTTACTTCTGTTCACTGATGTGTTAAGCACACCTGAGAGGTTAAAATTTGTTAAGTGAGTGTGTAAAAGCTCGACGCTGAGGGTTTAGCCGGATAGAGGTCAGACTCCCCATACCTGAAAACCTTCTGTAAGCTCCAACATCAAAAAAGCCTATGAATACGAAAAATACACAGCACATTGCTCTGATCTCCGTTCACGGAGATCCAGCGATAGAAATCGGTAAGGAAGAAGCTGGAGGACAGAATGTGTATGTGCGCCAAGTGGGTGAAGCTCTTGCTAAGCAAGGGTGGCAGGTCGATATGTTTACTCGCCTCTCCAGTTCCAATCAAGCCACAATTGTTGAACATACTCCAGGTTGTCGCACTATTCGCCTAACTGCTGGTCCAAAAGCATTTGTGCCACGGCAGGAGATTTTTGAATACTGTGGTGAGTTTTTAAGCCAATTGCTTGAGTTTCAGGAGCAATCAGGCATTGACTACTCAATAGTACATACAAACTACTGGCTTTCAGCTTGGGTAGGTATGGAGTGGAAGAAGCGTCAATCCCTTCTTGATGCAATAGCGAGTGGGGGAAACCAACGGCAGTCGCTCATGGGGGGAACCCCCAAGACCGCGCTGCCTCCCCAAGACCGCGCTGCATCGCTCATTCAAGTTCACACCTATCACTCCCTAGGCGCAGTTAAATACGAGTCAGTAGAAACAATTCCGAAGATTGCTGCTACTCGCTTGGAGATAGAAAAAGCAGTGCTAGAAACATCAGAACGCATTGTTGCTACATCTCCCCAAGAAGAAGAACACATGCGTACGCTAGTTTCAAGTAAGGGCGACATTGATATTATTCCCTGTGGCACCGACATTGACAGATTTGGCAAGATTAACCGCTTAGAAGCACGGCAAAAACTTGGGCAAAGCCCTGAAAACAAAATCATCTTTTACCTGGGAAGGTTTGACGAACGCAAGGGCATTGAAACCCTAGTTCGAGCTGTTGGTTGCTCCCAGTTACGGGGTGATGCTAACTTAAAGCTGATTATTGGTGGTGGTTCTCGTCCCGGAGAGAAAGATGGTATGGAACGCGATCGCATTGAAGGGATTGTAGCTGAATTGGAACTGCAAACTATCACTACATTTCCTGGACGCATTGCTGATGAACTACTGCCAGCTTATTATGCTGCAGCTGATGTTTGCATAGTACCAAGTCACTACGAACCTTTTGGTTTAGTTGCCATCGAAGCCATGGCTAGTGGCACCCCTGTAGTAGCTAGTGATGTCGGTGGTCTTCAGTTTACCGTTGTATCTGAAGAAACTGGCTTACTGGCACCACCCAAAGATGCTAGTGCTTTTGCGGCTGCTATCGACCGGATTCTCTCGGATCACGACTGGAAAAATCAACTTGGTTTAGGGGCAAGAGCAAGGGTAGAACATATGTTTAGCTGGAATGGTGTTGCCCATCAGCTGAGTCAGCTCTATAAGAGCTTGCTGGAAGCAAAATCCGAGAATTTGGCAACAACTAGTGCCTGAAATCTATTGGGCACATTCATTCCCTGGCAATCAGGATAGATCTCAAAGGTTAAAGGATAAAGTTAGGACGCTACTATTCCTTTTGCCTTTTTCGTTAATCCTATTCATCCTGATGGGTGGCATAACTCTTGTATCTGTAAATTGGGAAAGTTTGGTAAATTGGATATCCTCTATTTTGTTGGCGATAGCCTCTTGCTGAGGAATGATATTACATGAACTTTCTTGTTTTCACCTTCAAGCAAGGAAAATTAAAGGTTATTGCTGTTCGCGTAGCGTAGCCCTTCGGGCTAATCGATACTGATCACAATCAACCGCGTTCATCATTGCCTCTGTTGCTGTAACTATCATGTAACTAGGGTTTATGCATCCTACCAGTTATCCAATCTCCAATTCCCAATCCCCAAGTACCAAGAAGAACTTGAATTATGGGTTCCCAAGGAGCTTATAAGCCTTCCCTATCTAACCATAGTGGTCAACACCAGTATCGATCTTCTCCACAACTAACAGGGGGAGCCTATGACTTGGAAGCCAGCAAACTCGATCTGCGTCGTATATTAGCTGCTGCTCGTCGTCGAGCTGTCTTGATGGCAGGGGTGGCCCTTACTGTGACATCGGGAATTATTGCCAAAACCTTAAGTGCAGTTCCGATCTATGAAGGCAAATTCCAGCTGTTACTCGAACCCATATCTGGTGAAAACCCGTTGGAGTTGCAGGGCAAACCCGGGGTAAATAGCATTGCTGCTCCAACTAAAAGTTTCGACTATGACACTCAAATTCAGGTATTAAGCTCTCCTCAGGTTATGTCTGAGATTGTGGAGCAAATTCAAACCCAATATCCAGAAATAAACTATCATACTCTCCGGGAAGGAATCATGGTATCCCGACTGCGAGAAACCAAAATTTTAGAAGTTGCCTACCAAGATTCAGACCCGGAAAGAATTCAATTTGTTTTGGAAAAGGTTGCTCTCGGATACATCGAGTACTCTAAGCAACAACAACAGGCTAGCATCAGACAAGGCATTCAATTTGTCTCGAATCAGCAGCCTAAAATACAAGGGCAAATTAATCAGCTCCAGCTACAACTCCAGCAACTCCAGCAGAAGTACAACCTGATTAATCCACAACTTCAGGGTCAACTGTTGACAAATCGGGTCAATGCTATTGTCGAACACAGAAAAGCTACCCAAACTCAGCTCCGAGAAACGATTATACTGTATGGGAAACTCAAAGGTCAGTTGGGGCTATCGTCACAGCAAGCGGAAGCAGTAGCTAAGCTTATAGAAACACCCCGTTATCAACAATTGCTCAGCCAACTTTCTAACCTAGAAAGTCAGATGGTGTTGGATTTGGCACAATTCAAGGAAAACCAATCTACCTTTGACGGATTAAGGCAACAACAGCAAAATTTACTCCCCCTGTTAAGTCAGGAAGCAGAAAGGGTGATGACTAGCCGTATTCAGGAGTTTGGTGGCAATCCTCAATCGGCTTCTTCAAGTACACTTCGCCTCAATTTGATTCAGCAGCTAGTAGAGACGGCGAACCAAATCAAGGTTTTAGAGATGCGCCAGGCCGCCATCACTAAAGGGGAAAGTCTGATGAGTGAACAACTCAAACAACTAGCTGTGATTGCCAATCGATATACAGAACTCAAGCAGAAGATTGAGGTAGCAACAGAAAGCCTCAACCGCTTTGAGTCAGTTCGGGAAACTTTGGAACTTGAGTCAGCTAAAACCAGCATCCCTTGGCAGACAATTGTCGAGCCGCAACAACCTCAAAAACCAATATCCCCCAATTTGCCTGATACTTTGCTCCTAAGTGCAGTAGCAGGGATAGTTGCAGGTGCCACAGCTGGGTTTTTAGCAGAAAAGTTACATCACTTACTGAACAGCACCGACGATATAAAAGAGTATACTCGCTTACCAATATTAGGCACAATCCCCTTTAACAAAGAACTCCAGAAATCCAATACCGTTACTGGTGTGGGCATAATACCTGAGCCGGAAGCCTCAGCTCCACAACTCGGCGTGGGATCTGGTAGTTACCAGATTTCTCCTGTTTTAGAGGCCTTTCGCTCTCTTCAAGTTAATCTCCAATGTCTGTATTCTGAGAAACCCATTAGCGCTATAGTGGTAAGTTCTGCTGAACCAGCAGATGGTAAATCCACTACAGCTATATTTTTAGCCCTGGCAGCAGCAGCAATGGGGCAAAAGGTTTTACTGGTGGATGCTAATCTGCGCTTTCCTCAGATTCATCAAAAAATGGATTTACCTAATTTGTGGGGACTGAGCGATGTTCTTTCTAGCGAAATCAAGGTTGATGATGTGATTCAGCGATCGCCTCTGGAGGAAAATCTCTGTGTCCTAACTGCTGGTCAAATTTCCACCGACCCCACCCGACTTCTCAATTCCCCAAAGATGCAGAATTTAGTTCAATATCTCAAAGAGCGGTTTGAGCTGGTAATTTTTGATACCCCTCCCCTACTTGGTCTGGCGGATGCAAGACTTCTGGAGCCTAATACCGATGGGATATTGATGGTCGTAGGTTTAGGTAAAGCTAACCAAGTTTTGTTTAAAGAAGCTCTCTCGGAATTGAGAATTGCTCATAGCACAGTATTGGGTATAGTTGCTAATGGTTTAAAAGGTTACACAACCAGAGCCTATGATTACTATCATTATTACTTCGGTAATACTCTTGAGGAAACCAAAGTTTCATAGTGATTGGTCATTGGTGATTGGTGATTTTTAACAACCCTAAGAACAAAGAGTGAATCATAAAGGAATAACGACAAATAACTAACGACAAATACATCAATGATTAAGTACTCACCAAGGTAGACTTAAGATGAAGCGACTACTGAAGCTGTCATGACTAACCGCCTTGCCCAATCCCAAAGCCTTTATCTACGTAAGCATGCTGAAAATCCGATCGATTGGTGGCCTTGGTGTGAAGAAGCGCTATTAACAGCTAAAAAACAAGATAGGCCAATTTTCCTGTCTATCGGTTACTCTAGCTGCCACTGGTGTACGGTGATGGAGGGCGAAGCGTTTTCCCATCAGGCAATTGCCGAGTATATGAATGCTAATTTTATTCCGATTAAGCTAGACCGGGAAGAAAGGCCGGATATTGATAGCATTTACATGTTAGCATTGCAGATGATGACAGGTCAAGGAGGCTGGCCCCTTAATATTTTCCTGACACCCGATGACTTGGTACCCTTTTATGGAGGTACCTACTTCCCACTGGAACCACGCTACGGACGACCGGGGTTTTTGCAGTTGCTCCAATCAATTCGTCGCTTCTATGATTTAGAAAAAGGCAAGCTTAACACTTTCAAAGAAGACATCCTGGGATACCTCCAACAGGCAGCAGTACTACCCGAATCAGAGCAGCTTGGTGATGATTTGCTCTTTATCGGTGGGCAAGTTAGTGTGGGTGTCGTTAATGCTCTTAATCCAGGTCCACGTTTCCCAATGATTCCCTATGCCAGTATGGCACTACGGGTTACTCGCTTTGATTGGGCATCGGAGTATAACCCAGAGCAGGCTTGTGCAAAGCGGGGACTAGACTTAGCTAAGGGCGGTATTTACGATCATGTCGCTGGGGGTTTTCATCGCTACACAGTTGACCCCACTTGGACAGTACCCCACTTTGAAAAAATGCTCTATGACAATGGGCAGATTATGGAGTACTTGGTAGATTTGTGGAGTGCAGGGATTCAGGAAGCCGCTTTTAAACGAGCGATCGCAGGAACAGTTCAATGGCTCAAGCGCGAAATGACCGCTCCAGAAGGTTTCTTTTATGCTGCTCAAGATGCAGATAATTTCGCGACCCCAGCAGACACTGAACCTGAAGAAGGGGCGTTTTATGTCTGGAGTTATTCAGAACTAGAACAACTGCTAACCCCATCGGAGTTGAAAGCAATTGAGGAGGAATTTACTCTGACCAAAGAGGGCAACTTTGAAGGCAAGAATGTATTGCAGCGCCGTTACCCAGATCAGTTTTCCCAGAACACTGAAGCTGCTTTGGCTAAACTGTTTGAAGCACGTTATGGTGCCAAACCGGATCTTCTGGAAACCTTTCCACCAGCCAAGACTAATCAAGAGGCAAAAACCCGGAACTGGCTCGGTAGAATTCCACCAGTAACAGACACCAAAATGATTGTTGCCTGGAATAGCTTAATGATTTCTGGTCTAGGGCGAGGCTATAGTGTGTTCCATGAACCGGACTATTGGCAACTAGCAACAGTTGCTGCTCAATTCATCCTCAACAATCAATGGGTAGCAGGACGATTCCACCGACTAAACTATGATGGTCAACCGGCAGTGCTGGCTCAGTCTGAGGATTATGCCTTGTTTATCAAAGCTCTACTGGATTTACATCAGGCAAGTTTGTCAGTAGAACACGCTTCACCAGTTAAACAACCTTGGCCAAAAGGCCACGCTACGCAAACAACAGTTGAACGTTCAAACCTGCCACCGACCAACCTTCAACCGACCAACCTTCAACCGACCAACCGGCAACCGACTAACCTGTCACCGACCAGTTGGTTAGAGAAAGCTATTAAGGTTCAGGAGGAGTTTGATGAATTGCTGTGGAGTGTCGATAATGGTGGTTACTATAATGCTGCCACTGACCCTAGTGATCAACTGTTAGTACACGAGCGTAGTTATACCGATAATGCCACACCATCTGCCAATGGGGTAGCGATCGCAAACCTAGTACGTCTGGCTTTACTTACTGAAGATCTCCGATACCTTGACCGAGCAGAGCAAGCCTTGAAAGCATTTAGTAGCGTGCTCAACCAATCCCCTCAATCCTGTCCCAGTATATTTACTGCTTTAGATTGGTACCGCAATTGCACTCTGATTCGCGCTGGCGCTGACCAACTTACCTCCCTGATCTGTGGGTATTTCCCCGTCAGTGTTTATCAATTAGATACCCATCTGCCAGATTCAGTTATTGGTTTAGTTTGTCAGGGACTTAGTTGTAAACCAGCAGCAACTAACACTGATCAGTTATTAGCACAGGTGCGGACAAGTCAAACCAGAGCTTGAACTCTAGTCATTTTAAAACCGAGTTTTCCTACTGCCGGAAATTTTGAGATGATGGTGGAATTCGCTCAATGGCAATCAGTGCTTCTATAACTGATTTGACTAATGGTGCAGCTACGGTAGAACCAAAGGCAATGCCTTGGGGTTCATCCACTACTGCTAAGACCACATAGCGGGGAGATTCTACGGGCAAAATGCCCACAAAGCTAGTTATCTTGGCATCGCTGTAATAGCCCCCAGTAGGACTGGCTTTCTGAGCCGTACCGGTCTTACCAGCAATCCGATAACCAGCAATGCGGGATGCCTTTCCAGAACCATCGGTTACTACAGTTTCCATCATTTCCACCACTGTCTGAGTAGTGTTGGGGGAAAATACTCGTCTCGGTACCGGACGCCGTGGTTGCCAGTGGGGATTCCCTTTGGTGTCAAACAATCCCCGAACCACATGGGGAGTCACTAGCTTACCACCATTGGCAAGGGCACCTAGCATCTGAGTTAGCTGAATTGGGGTTAAGGAAAAACCTTGACCAAAGGAAGCCGTAGCTGGTTCAATTGGCGAAACTTTAAACTTGTACTTACTTTTGAGCTGTCCAGCGGTCTCAGCTGGTAACTCAATTCCTACTTTTTGCTTTAAGCCTAGCTTCTCTAACCAGTCATAGTAAACCTCAGGTTTCATCTTTCTGATCATCCGCACCATGCCCACATTGCTGGAATGTTGCAGAATCTTGCTGGGATTGATCATGCCCCGAGCGCCTACTGATTTATAGTCATGGTTGAGAATCGGCCATTCGCCAATTTGAATCTTGCCAGTGTCGTTGAACAAGCTTTGGGCTGTAATGGTACCAGTTTCTAATGCGATCGCAACGTTTAGGGGTTTGAATGTAGAACCAGGCTCATACAAGTCTGACAGCGCCCAATTTTTAAACAAACTCACATCGAATTTGGAGTACTGATTGGGGTTGTAGGTTGGCTCACAAACTAGGGCTAACAAGGAACCATTGTGTACATTCATCACTATGATACTGCCACGCTCTGCATTAAACTTCTTGAGGGTTTGCTTGAGGGCAGAGCGAGCCGCTCGTTGCAGGCGAGTATCGATAGTTAGTTGTAGCCGCAGGTCATCAAGGTGCATGAATCCTTCTGGCACATGACCTGGCATCAAGGCTCCATTCCCAGCACGGCTCAGTCGGATGTTTCGGATCTCCCGTTCTAGGAACTTTTCTTGGGTGTATTCTAGACCCGCTTGACCCCGATGATCGAAAATGTTTACATAACCCACCACATCCGATGCCAATTCATTTTGGGGATAAAAGCGGGAGTATTGTCGAATCAACTCTAAACCATCTAAGTTCAACCGAGAAATTTGGTCAGCGATCGCTTCTGGGATCGTATTGCCCAAGCGAATACCACTCTTGCGTTTACCGAACCGCTCCTCCAAATCTGTTGGTGTTTTTTTGATCATCGGAGCCAGCAAAGCAGCAATTTCCTGTAAGGATTTTTTGAACAACTTCGGGTGAGCATACAATGTATAGACAGGTCGGTCGATGGCTAAAACATTCCCCTTCCGGTCAACAATAGGACGGCGAGGTACAAACGGCCGCATATATACCATTTGCTGCCGCCGTGCTTTTTCCTCTAGGGACGATCCCTCTGAAACTTGCAAACGGTATAAATTTAGCAACAGCCCACTGCCGCCTGCCATCATTATTACCCATATCATTAGCAGTCTCAAACGGTTGTTTCCCAGTGACTTACCGGGTTTCATAGGGGTTTACGTGACTATCATTGTTTAACAAATATACCTAAATAAATATACTTAAACAGACACACTTAAGTGACATACTCCCGACACTGGCCTATCGGCACAGTGCGGGCTTCTTACCAACACCACCCAAAGGTATCGGCTTTCGCCGACGCTGCGCGAACGGTTACTCGGTAAGCTTTATTAACGACACGGGATGCCCCTCCGCGCCGGAACAATACAAAAAGTCTTGCTTTTAGTTGGCAGGTGGCGGTTAGCTCTTAATTTATCTTCCCTACCATCTCTAGTCTATCACATTAGACCCTATGCCTAGGCACAAAACTAGTAACCCAGGGGTGTTATTTTCTTGGGTTTTGGCTCAGGAGGTTTGGTGAAAGCGGTAAATGGCTGGCGCTGAGGACGTTCAGGAGCTCGTTTCATAAAAATTGTATTACTTGGATTGGGAGTAACCAGCCCTGTAGCTGGATTTTCAGCCTGTTGAGCGAGTTGATCTTTGATCACTTCCGTTGTTGCTGTCATATTGCGCTCATCTCTTTGCAGCTCCTCTAGCTTACGATACTCTTGGCTCCATTGTTGCTGGCTGTAAACTGTCCAAGAATAAACCGTGACCGCAGTAGCAATTAGTGTAAATGTTACTAGATCTGAGCCACGTTTTAATAATAGTAATGCTTTCAACAAAAATGGTGTTTGCTGCTGCAAAACACTCAGGTTTTCAACCTTTGGCTTAGGGGTTTTGGGTGAGTTCATAGTATGTGTGGGAGGTCGTGCTATCCTGGAACGTTTGTCTTTTGAAATAGCCAATGATTGCTGAGACCGATTTCTTTGAGTGCGAGCAGAGGGAGGAACAGCATTCATAAAAAACTCCTTAGTTATTGGAAACACCTATGGCAAACCGGTAACTTTTAATCAGGGCAGGAAAACTATCTGATGGCCGAGACTACTGACTGACTTTCTGATGGTGAACCAGAACAGGTGCAGTTCTTAACTGTTTCGGGGTTTGAGCCCGTGACAATGCCTATCCTTTGCCGTTGAAGCAAGACGTAACCAATGCCCATGCTAAAGTTACTGGCGGTAGATTCCTCCCCGTTTAAAGACCTAGTTCTAGAGCAAAGAAGTGGATATTTGACCCTAAGCTAGGAACCTTAACCCTTACCAGTAACCTAGACCTCTGAGGTCTTAGGCTGGTCAGCTAACTCAAGAAGCGCTGCTAACCAGGATTAACTTGGTAGCAGTTATTACTAGCTAGAAAGATGATGCTAGAACGCAACTATCTTAGCATCAGCTCAGATTCAGGAGGAATCCTTAGTTAGCGACAGACGGGGATTTGTGATACCCTAGGAATTATTAGTAAAAATCACAAACAAACCCCTGAGAAAACCCATAACCCTAGCCATCACCTTCAGGTTAGACCAAAACAGGAAACAAATGCGCAAAGTGTGCGCTCAGGTAGCGTGGCCGTAGGCCAATCCCATCAATGGAAATCCCTGTAAATAAATCACACAGCCAAGCTTATAAATCCAGACGCCACACCCACTCGTGAATCGGTTGAGATAGGATTTGATTAACGACTCAATCCTGTTGGTCATGGCTAAATTGTTGAAATTGTTAGGAATTGGCCTAGAATTAACTATCGCTATACTTCTAGTTAGACCAGCTTGGTGTTTACCACCTCCGGAGGATGTACCGGAAGAGGTGTTGAGAACTGAGATTATTATTGAAGCGCGATCGCCTCTTGATGGCAAGCCACTTAGTGCCGCTGAATACGCCCAACTGCAAGATGCCATAGCACAACGCTCAACCAAACCTGGCCTTGACCCCAAGATTAGAGAATTGATTTTTCTGCTGCAACTGAGGGATTTGTTTCGGACAATCCTTCCCTTCTAACGGTGATATTGCCAGACCTGTATACCCTTAATGTCTTCAAGAATTACTCCCGAACAAATTGACCGGATCGTAGGAAACCAACATCATAACCCCTTTGAGGTGCTTGGTTCCCATAAATTTGAGCAGGATGGTAAGGTTTGTTGGGTAGTGCGGGCTTATCTACCAAATGCAGAAGCAGCATGGGTACTTCTGCCAACGGAAAGGAAGTCTTACCCCATGGAATCGTTACACCATCCTCACTTCTTTGAGGTGGAAATTGAAATACCTCGGCTGGCTAATTACCAACTGCGGATTAAAAAAGGCGGACGCGAATGGGTTAGCTATGACCCCTATGGCTTCCGTTCTGCCAAACTAACCGAGTTTGATTTGCACTTATTTGCCGAAGGGAATCATCACCGCATCTACGAGAAACTGGGGGCTCATCCTACAGAAATTGATCGGGTTGAGGGAGTCTATTTTGCCGTTTGGGCACCTAATGCTCGTAATGTTTCAGTCATCGGAGATTTTAATGATTGGGATGGGCGTCAACATCAGATGCGCAAAGGAGCCACCGGTATCTGGGAACTATTTATTCCTGAACTGGGAGTAGGAGCAGCCTACAAGTACGAGATTAAAAATTCCGAAGGTCATATCTATCAAAAATCTGACCCCTATGGTTTCCAACAAGAGGTCAGACCGAAAACTGCTTCTATTGTTACCGACTTGGATGGCTATGAGTGGCATGATCATGACTGGATGGAGCATCGGCGTCACACTGACCCCTTGAGGCAACCGATTTCTGTCTATGAGATACATCTGGGCTCTTGGCTTCATGGGTCCTCAGCTGAACTTCCTCAGGGAGCAAATGGTGAAACCCTAACGGTGGTAACCGTTTCAGACCTCAAACCAGGAGCCCGTTTCCTGACTTACCGAGAACTAGCCCAAAAATTAATTCCTTATATCAAAGAATTGGGCTTCACCCATATCGAAATCTTGCCTTTGGCGGAGCATCCCTTTGATGGGTCTTGGGGCTATCAGCTTACCGGTTACTATGCTTGTACCTCGCGCTATGGTAGCCCACAAGACTTGATGTTTTTGATCGACCAGTGCCACCAAAATGGGATTGGGGTAATTTTGGATTGGGTCCCCGGTCATTTCCCCAAAGATGCTCATGGTTTGGCTTTCTTTGATGGTACTCATCTCTATGAATACGCGGATCCCCGTCAGGGTGAACATCAGGAGTGGGGAACCTTAGTCTTCAACTATGGCCGTAACGAAGTGCGGAATTTTCTGGTAGCTAACGCTTTGTTCTGGTTTGATAAGTACCACATTGATGGGATGCGGGTGGATGCCGTAGCATCTATGCTCTATCTAGACTATTTACGTGGGGATAGACAATGGATACCAAACCAGTATGGGGGTCGGGAAAATCTTGAAGCGGTGGATTTCCTCAGGCAAACTCATCACGTAATTTTTGGTTATTATCCTGGTGTTCTCTCCATTGCGGAAGAGTCAACGGATTGGCCGATGGTCTCTTGGCCAAATTATTTAGGAGGTTTGGGATTTAATCTGAAGTGGAATATGGGCTGGATGCATGATACCCTAGACTATTTTAGCATGGATCCCTGGTTTCGCCAGTTCCACCAGAATAATGTTACCTTCAGCATGTGGTACAACCATGCTGAGAATTATATGCTTGCCCTATCTCATGATGAGGTGGTTCATGGCAAGAGTAATATGCTCGGGAAAATTCCCGGGGATGAGTGGCTCAAGTTTGCTAATCTCCGCTGTCTGTATGCTTATATGTTTGCTCACCCAGGTAAGAAAACTCTATTTATGAGTATGGAGTTCGGTCAGTGGAGTGAGTGGAATGTCTGGGGAGATTTGGAGTGGGATTTGTTGCAATATCAACCCCATAAAAATTTGAAGCAGTTTATTACTGACCTGAATTATTTGTATCGTAGGGAACCAGCGCTTTATACTCAGGATTTTGACCAGGACGGGNTCGTCGGGGCCAATCTTGCTCTTGGCTGAGTTCTGATTTGAACTTGGCCAGGAAAGCCGATTGATGACGGGGCTTATCCCAAGCGATTTTTCGGTATTTTTCCTTGAGTAATTCGGACTGCTGCTGCTGAACCTCAAGGATGGCTTGGTAGAGGTAAAGGCTAATTTCGTTGATCGCGGCAGAGTCATTCACGAATGGTTTCTGGTAGATTTGGTGAGTAATTTTGGGCTGAATACAAAAGCAGATCTATGAACCCAGTATATGTGAAATAGCAAAGGCAACAGGGAACAGCGGATCTCGGAACAGCGGATCTCGGAACAAAAATTCCCACAATTCCTACAGGGATCCCTCAAGGATCAGCAGTGGGTAGTGGAAAAATTCGAGTTCCATAGAACTCAGCTGTTGGTAGATTGAAGGAGCTTCCAGCCAGAAGCCAGGAGTCGTTAGGGTTAAATTTGTTATTATAGCGCTGTCTTGATGCAAAGCGCGAGTGGGGGAAACCCCCGCAGGTCGGCGCTGCATCGCTTCTGTTGAGTAATGAGCTATACAGAATTTTTCGCCGATTCCCTGTCATCTGCTCCCTATTCCCTATTCCCGACTCCCGACTCCCCTTACCCCAAGACTAAAGTCCCTCAGCCAATTGATAACTGGTATAGTTAAGAGTGACTCAGCTTAACAAATTGTAATCATGGCCAGAGACCTAAGGGGATTTATCCAAGAGCTAGAACAGAAGGGGCAATTGCGGCGGATTAAGGCTTTAGTTGACCCAGATTTGGAAATTGCTGAGATATCAAACCGGATGCTACAAGCGGGTGGACCTGGCTTGCTGTTTGAGAATGTAAAAGGGTCATCCTTTCCGGTTGCGATTAATTTAATGGGAACAGAAGAACGGGTTTGCTGGGCGATGAATCGGTCAAGCCCGGAAGATTTGGAAACTCTGGGCAAGAAGCTAGGGATGCTGCAACAACCAAAGCCACCTAAGAAGATTTCCCAGGCGGTGGAATTTGGCAAAATTTTGTTTGATGTGGTGAAAGCTAAACCAGGGCGAGACTTTTTCCCTCCTTGTCACCAGGTGGTGGTGCAGGAAAATGATTTGGATTTGAATACATTACCCCTGATTCGCCCTTATCCCGGTGATGCTGGCAAGATTATTACCTTAGGATTGGTGATTACGAAGGATTGTGAGACTGGTATTCCTAATGTGGGGGTTTATCGGCTACAACTGCAGTCTAAGACTACGATGACTGTGCATTGGCTGTCGGTTAGGGGTGGAGCACGACATTTGCGCAAGGCGGTGGAGAGAGGACAGAAATTAGAAATTGCGATCGCACTCGGTGTTGACCCCCTGATTATTCTGGCCGCTGCTACTCCCATACCGGTTGACCTTTCCGAATGGCTCTTTGCTGGACTCTATGGTGGGTCTGGGGTTAACCTAGCCAAATGTAAAACCTTAGATTTAGAGGTACCAGCGGATTCTGAGTTTGTCCTGGAAGGCACGATTACTCCAGGGGAAATGTTGCCAGATGGTCCCTTTGGTGACCACATGGGGTATTACGGTGGAGTGGAGGATTCCCCGTTGATTCGCTTCCACTGTATGACTCACCGCAAGGATCCGATTTATTTAACTACCTTTAGTGGGCGTCCACCGAAAGAAGAAGCGATGATGGCGATCGCACTCAATCGGATTTATACCCCGATCCTGCGGCAACAAGTCTCAGAAATTGTGGATTTCTTCTTGCCCATGGAAGCTCTGAGTTATAAAGCCGCCATTATTTCCATTAAGAAAGCCTATCCAGGACAAGCGCGACGGGCTGCTTTGGCGTTTTGGAGTGCTTTGCCTCAATTTACTTACACCAAGTTTGTGATTGTGGTAGATGAGACTATTAATATTCGCGACCCCCGTCAAGTGGTGTGGGCGATTAGTTCTAAAGTTGACCCAGTGCGGGATGTGTTTATTTTGCCCAATACTCCCTTTGATAGTTTGGATTTTGCTAGTGAAAAGATTGGCTTAGGGGGACGGATGGGTATTGATGCTACTACTAAGATTCCACCGGAAACGGAACATGAATGGGGCGCAACTTTGGAGTCAGATGGGGATGTAGCAGCTATGGTAGATAGGCGTTGGGCTGAGTATGGGTTAGGGGATTTGGATTTGAAGGATGTTGATCCCAATTTGTTTGGGTATGATATGTAATTTATACATCAGCGGTCAGTGGTCAGTGGTCAGCGGTCAGCNGACAGCGCTGGGTGGCACAAGTGGCAAGTATTAATGAGAAGTTAAATGAGCAGGTAATTGGGTAATGGGTAATGGGTAATGGGTAATGGGTAATGGGTAATGGGTAATGGGTAATGGGTAATAGGTAATAGGGAATAGGGAATAGGGAATAGAAAATAGGGAATAGGGACTTCGGAGCAGGGACTTCGGAGCAGGGAGCAGTGAAACAATTATGTGTACCTCATTTGCTAGTCGCAATCGCGCCGAAGCGTGAGGGACTAAGATCTGGCACCAGTACAAAAAAACTTAATAACGGCAGTGATAACAATCAATTTCAGTACTTAAAAAGTCAAATCTTATCACTGTTCCCTGTTCCCTATTTCCTGTTCCCTACCTTGACAGGTAAATTTTAAACTTGAATTGTAGGAGTGAATGATGGCAAGTTTAGCATCGGTTGTGCCTTTAGGAGCAAACGCGGCTTACGCTGGAGTAACTGGGGCGTTGGGAGCTCGCCTTGATCCCTACCAAGGCTTTAATTTCCTGATTGAAATTGAGGGGTTAGTGACTGGTGGGTTTATCGAAGTCAGGGGTCTAGAAAGTGAGATTGAACTAGAGGAGCGTCCTGAGGGAGGTCAGAATCGGTACGTTCATCAGCTACTAGGTCGAACCAAATATCCGAATTTGACCCTCAAACATGGTTTGACAGGTATTGACAGTTTGTGGACTTGGTATCAGGCCACTAGCCGGGGTGTAATTCGGCGCAAGAACGGCACAATTATGCTGCTAGACCGCCAACAGATACCAGCCATGTATTGGAATTTCAAGCAGGCTTTGCCAGTGAAGTGGACTGGTCCAGAGTTTAATGCCAGCAGCAATGAAATTGCTTTCGAGACCATTGAGTTAATTCACAAGGGGATTAGCAAACCACTTCTGAGTCAAGCACTATCTGGAGGACGAGCCGTTGCTGGACTAGCGGGAGCATTGTGATGGCATCTCAACCTCAGGTCAGTAACAATCAGACTTGGTCAGAGAGTCTCAACCCACAACTGACGAGGCGACTTCTGCGCCCAATCGTCAGCCCTGGTGTGATTGGTACTCAAGTCGCAGGGTCAATTATCTCCCGGGTCCAAGGGATGACCAACCAACTGCCCTTAATGGCTAAGTTGATTCAACGCCAGCATCGGTTAGAGGGTCAATCAGCAGAAGCAGTTCCTATCGTCTATGCTCAGCCAATCCGGCCAGCAGCAGAACCGGTAGAGACGGGACATGTTACTTCTCCAATTACCTCTACCAATGTGGCCTCTCGAACTAAAGTAACAGGAGAAGAACTACCTTTGAGATCAACTAGATTTCAGGTGGAAAAAGAAACCTCAGTACAAAAAAGTACAGGGTCAAATTCCCAGAAATCTACAGAAAACCCTACACCCCAAACTTCAAGTTCAATCCCCTCTGAAAGGGGCAAATCTGGGACAAAACCATTAATTGTCCAGGCAAAATTTGTCAACTCCACTAAGAGGAATTCCCGGAGAGTAGATTCTGATAACAAACCCCTAGTTTCTGGTCTTGAATCGTCTAGGGAAACTAGACTATCCTCTGACTTATCCTGGCCAGTTGTGCAAGCCAAACCCATAGACTTCTTGCAGAAGTCGGGAACAGGGAACAGGGAACAGGGAACAGTGGACAAGAATTTAGACAAACACTATCAGAAAACTACTTTACAGTCTAAGCGATCGCTAGGCAGTTCCGGAAACCTGACCCAGTCGCCAGTAATCTCAGAAAAGAAGTGGCAGTGATAAATGAGTTCAAAAAGAATCGGTTGCGCCGTGTACTTGGAGACTTGTTCGCACGGTGCGTTGGGGACGAAGCGGGAGCAATCCCGCTGACTTACCCAATCCACTGGCGGTGCGCTCAATTCGTAGATCTCGATTGGCTAAACAGAATTCAGAAAACTGGGCAGGGGTCATGGGGATGATCCCAGGAAGATTGACCATCACAGGGACAGTTTGGGTTTGAATGAGTAGCCTAGTCATTATAGGGTTTTTATCTAGGTTGTAAACATAATTCTTGTATAAAAAAGCTTGCATACAAGAGGAACCCACCCCTAACCCCTCCCAGGAGGGGAAAGGCAAGAGGGGAAAGAGATACGAAGTTTTATTGGACAGTAAAAAAATACCTCCTAGGTTTACATCTCATTTATAAACCCTATATACGCCAATGAAAGTATGTAAAGATTTATTACGAAACTAAGAATTTCTGCGTAAAGTCAACAGATTATCCTGGGGAATAAATAGGGAGCATCCCACTGCTGTGTGAGCGTGATTATACCGCCCACATATAGCAGAAGTCAGAAGTCAGAAGTCAGAAGTCAGAAGTCAGAAGCGGTGCGACCCTGGTGATTTCTAATCACCATCAGAATGCGCACCAAGAGAGTATTACTCTTGCGCTTACTTAGGTTTGATACTTTTGTCATGTTCTAACTGCCCTGTCTTGATGCAAAGCGCGAGTGGGGGAAACCACGCCAGTTGCTCATGGGGGAGACCCCCAAGACCGCACTGGCTCCCCAAGACCGCGCTGCATCGCTGGCGACTGCTATAAAAAGATATTTTTGCCAAAAAAAATGGGATGCTAACAATCAAGAGTATTCAAGTTATCTTTATAAGTGCTTTTAAGTGCTTTTAGCAGAACATGTTTTCTCGAAATCTCGCCTTTATCACCGGCATCAATAACTACACAAACGGCATTTCCCCCCTCAACACTGCCGTAAACGATGCCAAAAAACTAGTGGAAATTCTCCGCAAAAAGCATGATTACGAAGTCTGGGAATGCTTAGACGAAGTGGCAACTCTGTCTAACTTTAACAAATTTTTATCCCATACCTTACCCGAAAAAGTCACTGAAAATGACCGCTTATTATTTTACTTTGCTGGTCATGGAGTCGCTCTCAATGGGGATGATGGTCCGGCTGGTTACTTAATTCCTCAAGATGCTTTACTGGGGGATACTAATAGTTATCTGCCCATGACGAAGTTACACGATGCTTTAAGTCAATTACCCTGTCGTCATTTCTTGGGTATCCTCGACTGCTGTTTTGCTGGTGCTTTTAAATGGTCGAGTACTAGGGATTTATTAACCTCGCCAGAAGTAATTCACCAAGAACGATACGACCGTTTTATTAGTGACCCAGCCTGGCAAATTATTACTTCTTCAGCTTCTGACCAAAAAGCCCTCGATAACTTTAATTTAGATAGCGAACGCGGTCAATTCGGCAATCATTCCCCTTTTGCTAGTGCATTATTAGAAGCCCTAGAAGGGGCAGCAGATATCTATCCTCCTGCTACGAATGGTAAACCGGCTGGAGATGGGGTAATTACAGCCACAAAATTATATTTATATTTACGGGATCGAGTCGAAATTCCCACAGAAAAATGCCGTCTACGACAAACGCCCGGTATTTGGTGTTTAAATAAGCACGATAAAGGCGAGTATATCTTTCTTTCTCCCGGACATGAACTTAATTTACCACCAGCACCACCATTGGATGAGTCACAAAATCCCTATCGCGGTTTAAACTCCTTTGAAGAGGAACACAGCCAACTATTTTTCGGTAGAACATTACTAGTAGAAAAGTTAGAAGATTTTGTCAAAGCTAATCCCCTGACAGTGGTGTTGGGTGCTTCCGGTTCGGGTAAATCTAGCTTGGTAAAAGCCGGATTAATTCCCCAGTTGAAACAGGAAAATACCGGTAAATGGTCGATAGTGTCACCAATTCGTCCCGGAGAAAACCCCTTCCAAGCTCTCAATAAAGCCCTGGTTGAGGCCGGATTACCAAAAGTCGAGTTACAAAACCCACAAAAAACTCTCACTGAAAGTATTGCGGTTTGGGTTAAAAACAATCCCAAATCCAAGTTATTAATCTTTATTGACCAAAGCGAAGAAATCATTACACTCTGTCAAGATGAACAGGAGCGCCAGGAATTTTTCCAACAGATACTGGCAGCAATTCATGGCTATCGGGAGCAATTACGAGTAGTATTAAGCCTACGTTCTGATTTTGAACCCCACATCTGTGATTTGGGCTTAACGTTGGCACCGGAAATAGTAAATCAATTGGGAACCACGGTACTGATAAATCTTTGGCAAAGTGGACGATTTATTGTACCGGCGATGACACGAGGGGAACTAAGGGAAGCGATAGAAAAACCGGCTCAAGCACGGGTGATGTATTTTCAGCCCCACGAATTAGTAGAAAAATTAATTGATGAAGTGGCGGATATGCCCGGAGCATTGCCCCTGCTGTCTTTTGCCTTGAGCGAACTGTATCTGAAATACTTAAGACGACAACGGGAGGCACAATACAGGGGTATTACTATTGACCGGGCGTTGACTCAAGGCGATTATATTGAATTGGGGGGAGTAATGCGATCGCTAACTCAAAGGGCGGATGAGGAGTATCAGAAGCTAGTTAATGAAAACCCCGCTTATGACCAAGTGATCCGTCATGTGATGCTGCGGATGGTGGCACTAGGTGGGGGTGAATTAGCCCGTAGGCGGGTACCTTTATCGGAATTGGAATATCCACCAGCGAAAAATAGTTTAGTCAAGGAAGTAATTGAGCGTTTTAGCACAGCACGGTTATTAGTAGAAGGACAAGATGTTGAGGGGAATCCTGATGTAGAACCTGCCCATGATGCTTTGGTGCGGGGTTGGCAAAGGTTGCTGGAGTGGAAACATTTAGATGAGGAAAATTTACTTCTACAACGGCGGTTGACTCCTGCGGCGGTGGAGTGGAAAAGCCAGCAACAGGCAAAGTTTCTTTGGAATGCTAACCCTCGTCTTGATTTGTTGAATAAAGAACTCAATTCTGAGGACAACTGGTTTAACCAAGTAGAAGTTGAGTTTGTGCAGCGTAGCGTCAGGCGAAAAAGCTTCAATACTCGTCGGAATTGGGTTGTTGCGATCGTAGTTATGCTGGGGTTAGGTACAGGTTTAGTATTTTCTTTGATTGGACAGAGAGATGCTTTGATCGGCCAAGTCAGGGCTGATCGGCAATCCGCCGAAGCAAACTTAGAATTAGGTCAAGATTTAGAAGCTTTGGTTGCTAGTTTACGAGCGGGTAAATCTCTAAAAGATTGGCCGGGATACTTATCCTTATTCAAGCCAGAAAATGAGCTTAAAACTCAAGTATTACAAACTTGGCGAAAGGTATTCTATTTAGCGAAAGAACGTAACCGCATAGAAGTGCCTGAAAACTTTAATAAGATGTTTTTTACGTCTGATCATCGGTTACTGATTGCTACAGCAGAGGATGGTACTGTCCGCTTACAAGACTTCAAAGGCACAGAACTACCCAAAGTATTTTCAGGACATAGAGGTGAAGTCAATCTTGATATTAATAAGGATGGTAGCTTATTAGCAACTATTGACGATAAATGTACTGTTCGCCTATGGAACTTGGAAGGAAAACAGGAAGAGCCACCAAAGCTTGAAGAATCTATCCTACATTCTAAAAATTGCGAATATAGCACAGGGCTCAGTTTCAGTCCTGATGGCAAGAAGCTTGTAGCCTATAGGAAAGCAGGCTCAGACTCTATCATCTACCTGTGGGACTTAACGGGAAATGAACCGAAGCTATTAAAAAATGCTCAAGACAATTTCATGACTATTAGCTTTAACTCCGATAACCAGCTAGTTGTAGCTACCCAATCTGACAATACCCTCCGCTTGTCAGACTTTATGTTTGGCACTCAGTTAGAAGAGTTTAAACATAATGATAGGCTTAATAGGTGTTATTTTTGTGATTATGAACTCTATGATAACCTCGTTTTTAGCCCTGATGGTAACTACTTTGCCGCCATCTATTATAAGGATGCAAGCACTGCCCTGGTTGGTAGTTTAAGCAAGAACAGTTTGGCGTATTATAAACCCATAGACAGCGTTTTAGAAATCAATACAAACAACAGCGTTTCAGAAATCAGTTTTGATGCCAATAGTCGTCTAATTATCGGTCAAAATACTAATGGTATGATTAGTGTTTATAATCCAGTTTATAATTTTTTTGAACTGAAAGAAATGAAAGGGCATCAAGGTAGTATTCGTGAGGTTATTTCTAGCTCGAATGGCAAAATTGCTAGTCTAGGTGATGACAAGACTATTCGCTTGTGGGAAATAGAGAACAACCAACAAGTGGAAGAGTTAAGCCCAATTGAGGGGCAGTTTAAAAGTCTCAGTATCAGCCCCGATGGCAAGCAACTAGCTGCTGTCAAAAAAGATGGTACTGTCCATTTGTTGGAGTTGAAGCGTAAGGATTTGAAGCAATTTAAGGATATTAAAGGCAAAATCAGCCAAATCATTTTTAGCCCTGATGGTCAGCAATTGGCTGCACTAGACGAAGAGAATACGATTCGCATCTTGAATCTAAATGGGAAGGAATTGTATAAACCAAAAAAAATTGAAAAAACAATTAGCCAGCTTATTTTTAGTCGTGATGGTCAGCAATTGGCTGCCATGCACTGTGATTATACTATCTGTGATAGTACTATCCATCTGTTTGAGTTGAACAGTAAAACTAAAACCTTGAAAAAAGTGTCCAAGAAGAGTTATCCTAGGGTTTACCCGGAGAGTCATATCGTTTTTAACTCGGATAACAAGCTGTTGGCAATGAGTATTAAAAATGAATTAAAGAAACATAATAAAATCTTATTAGAATTGGAGTCTCATAAGCAATTAGTTGGGTTTGAGGATGATAATGGCTACATCAGTAGTGAAAAAAATGGTCTTGATATTCAGGGTAACTTATTAGCATCTATTGGGGACAGCTATGATATTCATGTATGGGATATCTCAGGAAAACGATTGACTACTTTAAAAGGAAAAGGGCAGCCAACAAACCAATTAACCAGTATAAGTCTTAGTGCTGATGGTAGCTTAATAGCTACCCTTGACGAGAAGGGTACTGCAAAGTTATGGCAGTTTGGAGGATTGGATGAACTGCTATCCAAGAGTTGTGATAGGGTGCGTGACTATCTTGAGAATAACCCCAATGTTGACAAGAGGGATCGCAATCTCTGCGACAATGTATATAGCAGTCGAAGTAAAGCTTAAGACATATTTATGCTCCCTGCTCCCTTTCAAGCAAAATACTTTGTCCTAAACTATACTTCGGTTGCTATACCAAAATTGGCGATCACCGAAGACTAATCGCACTCCAAAAACTCTTGGCACACAAGAGCGATTGGCCTACGGCCACGCTACGCGAGTCACGCGTTCGCAAAGCGTGGCCGTAGGCCTCAGCTTCCGCGCTTATGCGATTGGCCTACGGCCACGCTACGCGATGAAGCTTCGCTTCCGCGCTTATGCGATCGCTCTCTAAAAACTGTTGGTACGAAAGGGGAGCAGGTCAAAGTTGTAGAAGATATGAACTATCAGAACATCCGGGAAGGTGAAGGATGTTCTGATAGGACTTTGCCAGGGTTGCCCCCTGGCAAATCAGGAATTGTGAAGGATGTTTGGTGAAGGAAGATGAAGCAGGATGAAGGATGAGTTGGGATGTTATTGCTTTCCAGCAGTTGCTGACTAACTCGAGAAGAATGTACTATAGCGCTTTTTATCCTCATGAGGTACACATATTTTTTTCCCTCTTCCCTCTTCCCTCTTCCCTGCTCCCTGCTCCCTGCTCCCTGCTCCCTGCTCCCTAAAACCCAAAAAATTGTACCTTACTAGATTAAAAACCGCTATAGTTGATCTGGAGTTATCCAAATTTGAGTGCAGCTCAGCTGTACTTGTGGAAAGTTAAAGTACAGAAATCGGTCAAGGATTGGGGTTAACCCAAACTTGACCGATTTTTTTTATTGGGAATAGGGAGTAGGGACCAGCTGACAAGGGTAGGTTTTTTACTTTGGAGATAGGTAATAGGTAATAGGTAATAGGTAATAGGTAATAGGTAATAGGTAATAGGTAATAGGTAATGGGGAATGGGTAATGGGTAATGGGTAATGGGTAATGGGTAATGGGTAATGGGTAATGGGTAATGGGTAATGGGTAATGGCTAATCGGAACCCACCCCTAACCCCGACCAGGAGGGGAAGAGCGGGAGATGGGTCGGTAATCGGTGGAAATTCTGGTAGAAAATCCGACAGACATATTTGGCGAAATTTATTCCCAATGCCAGTACGTACTCGCCCTGCTAGGTAAAAAACCTACCCAAGTGAGGTAGGGATCAGGGAGTAGGGAGTAGGGAGTGTGGGGAGGGTGAACTGGGGTGAATGGGGTGAGTCGAGATCAAAAAATTGGTGCTAACTCGAAAAATTCCAAAATAGGGTTTTGAGATCGTCTTAAGGGTGTAGAGACAAAAGACAGAAAATAAAAACTTTGTCCAATGTCGAAACCTGAAAAGGTTTTCCTAGTAAACGTCAAATCAACTCAACAACAAAAGTCACCTATCACTATGGCAAAAGCAATAGGCGACTAACTCCTCTCTATGGATTAGATAATTACATCAATTAGGTAACATTGGCAACAACGGATTGGTACTTGACCAGATCAGCGATCAGCTGTTTGGCTCTTTGACAGTAGCTTGAACATCAACACTCTGAACACCTTCAACCTGGATTGCCAAAGGTGCAATCTGACTCAAGTCATCATCAGACGATACTTTTCCTGAGATAGTCACAATTCCCTCTGCGGCTTCAACTTCCAACTTGCTATTGGGGAGATTGGTTTCTAAATTATTAAGTACTAAACTGGCTAGTTGGTCATCTTCATCAAGGTTTTCTAAGTTACCCAAGGCTTGATTTGGCTCTTGAGTAGTTACAATATTCGACTCGATTTCCTCTTGGGTTCCTTTGACCATGGCATCGCCTTGGTTTCCCTCAGACCGTAAGGTTACTAGTTGTTCATCGTTTTGATCTATAGAGTAGGAGGCTTCATCACTTGTCTTAGCCTCATCGCAAGCAGCAGCACCAAACAGAATCACTCCACCTAGTAAAATTGGCATCAACTTATTCATCTTTGATTTCTCCTTGTTTTCTCCTTGTATTTACTCCAATCCAGTCCGGTTAATCACTTCATATTTAGGTAAATCGCGATATATTAAGTGTTAAGTATTAAGTCAAACTTTACACTATCAAATTATCGAATAAACCTAACTAATAAGTAGTCAAACGGACGGGATATAATTCCCACAAACACCAAACTTATTCAGCAGGTGCGCTTGACCTTGGCGAATTTAATTCGCCATCTGAATTTGGCATGACTCCTGTTGGTGCTGGTTCCGATTGAGCATGAGATCTTGAGGGCAAAATTACATGGTTAACAACATGAATAATGCCGTTACTGGCTTCAATATCTGCTTGAGTTACCTGAGCATTGTTGACAGTAACATTACCGTCTTCACCCACGTGTACTGCCACCGATTTTCCAGCCATAGTGATAATTTCTCCCGACTGGATTTGACTGCTAGGAACTGCACCACTTACAACATGATACTCTAGCAGCTTTACCAGTACCTCTTTGTTTTCTGGTTGTAGTAGACTGTCTAAGGTATTTGCTGGCAGTGCAGCAAAAGCGTCATCGGTGGGAGCAAAAACAGTGTAGGGTCCTTCACCAGCCAAGGTTTCCGTTAAGCCTGCTGCCTCAATTGCTTTAACAAGGGTTTGGAATTGATCATTGCTCGCAGCTTGCTCTACAAGGTTACTGGCTGTAGATTCAGCCTCAGTGGTAGCTGGCATTTCTACCTTTTCACCCTCTTGAAGGGGTTTGCTCAAGGAATCGGGGGCGCTTTCTACCATAGACTCAGTTGCACCATTGACAGCATCTTTAACTGAGTTTTCGGTTTTTTCTTGCGCTATTGCCGGGAAACTGATCAGAGCACTTAATCCCAGAATACCTGTTAGCAACTTAATGCGAGTTTTCATTTAGATCATCTCTCCTGAATGCTAGGTATGGTTAACGCTTTCCAACTAATTTATCGAGCTATAGTGACCGAGGTATAGATAAGCATTCAGCATTCAGCATTCAGCTATCAGCTTATGTGCTACATCACAGCGTCGAAGCCTGTGCCACCCACGCTACTTGAGGTGCTTTTGAATAAAACAAGTAAGCATTGGTTTAATTTCTGTTACGTCAGCTGACGGCTGTTTGCGTAGCGTGAGCTCAAAGCTCACGGCTGACGGCTGAATACTTAACATTCTCACTGATTGGAAAGCTAATTTAGATCAAGTCTAGAAGCCTGATGATTAATTAACCAAATTTTCCGACCATTCCCCATTCCCCATTCCCAAAAGGGGGAGTTTATCTGTTGCAGGTATTTAGAGAATTGGTATTGGTATTTGGTATTGGTATAAGAAGGATGATTTCCTCCTAGGCACAATCTGCCTATAGACGTTTTGGCAAGTTCTCCGAAAATTTTGAGGGTGCCAGAGTCTAAATTACCCTGAATTTCATCTTGTGCCTGTTGGGGGGTTAGACCTGCTAGAATCAAGCCTGTAAATACCCACCCTAACCCGGAACTATTGTTATTGTTTAGTATTTGCTGCATTTGATTCACCACAGTACCTCCCAACTAAATTGATGATTTCCTGGGCTTCATATTTTGAGATTATTACCCAAAAGTAAAAAATTCGGTAAGGATAGAAATTAGGGAGTAGGGATTAGGGAAATGGTATAATGATCAGACAATAAAATCCCAACCTAGAAGCTATTTTCCTAAACCAGCGGTAAACGTATCTCAAAGCAGCTACCAACCCCAACCTCAGACGTAAGGGTGATTTTTCCCCCATGATTGTGAGTGATTGCTTGAGCGATCGCAAGTCCCAAGCCCGTACCCCTCTCTCGGCGAGAACGAGCTTTATCCGCACGCCAGAAGCGATCAAACACAAAAGGCTGATGTTCAGGGGCAATACCAATGCCAGTGTCCTCAATCATGACCAGGGCACAGCGATTCTGTTTGGCAACAGTAAGAACCACTTTTCCTTTAGGGGGTGTGTATTGCAGGGCATTCTCTAGCAAGTTGGAAAATAAACGGGTCAGTTGCCCTTCATCCCCAATGACAGACACTGTTGTCAGGCAGTGATATTCCAAGGTAATCTGCTTATCTTGAGCAAATGATTCTAACAATTCCACCACATTCTGCAAAACTGTGTTGAGGGAAATTGGGACTGACTTTCGGGTCGGAATTGACAAAGCAGCATCAGTGCGAGCTAAAAATAGTAAGTCTTCTGCTAAGTTGCTCATCTGATCCGTCGCGCTAGCAATAGCCACTAACTTCTTAGCATCCTTGGGATGAATTCGCTCAGGATGATTTCGCATCACATCCACAGAGGCTTTAATTGCTGTCAGAGGACTGCGCAATTCATGGGAGGCATCAGCAGTAAACTGTTTAAGCTGCTTAAAACTTTGCTCAATCGGCTCAAGAGCTTTCTGGGTCAGCCAAAGTCCACCGATACCAACAAACCCTAGAGCGATCATTCCTCCCATTCCTAATCCCCAAAATAGTTGGCTTTGGACAATTTCTACATCCTCTGTGGATTGACTGGCTCGAATATAGCCCTCTAGGGATGGTTGGCTTGGTTTCGAGGTGTCCTTAAAAACAGAAATTGTAAACGTCCTAATTGGCTCTGATGTCTCGGGGAGTTGTAGAGTCCACGAACCCAGTTTTGGCGGGAAACTCAACACAATCGCACCTCGGCTTGCCAATAGTTTACCCTTATCATCAAACCATTCTAGGCTTTGTTGATCTCGGTTAAATATATCTCGCCAGGGGACTTCATCAACTTGTTCAATGTATTGACTCCCTTTCTCTTCTACTTCAGTAAATGAGGGGGCGGCGGATTGGGCTAAAGTCCGTAGTTTTTTGTCAAGTTGCTGGTACAGACTCTGTGTTAAAAAAACATACACACCCGCACCAAATACACTCAAAATTGCGGCCATTACCATCAGGTAATACAACAAAAGACGCCAGCGTAGACCTTTAAACATCTGGTAATTAGTAATTAGTAATTAGTAATATAAAACGAATTTTAAGTGCGTTTTATCAAGGAAAAAAGCAAAAGGCAAAAGGCAAAAGGCAAGGGTGCATCTTAAACTTGTAAATCTATAACTAAAGGAAGTGTGGGGCGGGGGCGCGGGAAGTGTGGGGCGGTTGGGGAGAGGGGGAGATAGGAACCCACCCCTAACCCCTCCCAGGAGGGGAATATAGGGAGATGGGGGAGATTTTTATTAAGGGTAATGTCATAAAATGATATTATACTTCTATTGTCCTGAGTGTTTTTGCATGCATTGAGATGCACCCAAAGGCAAAAGGGGAGTGTTATCTATCTTTTTTATTTGATTTTACGCTATATACAGTTTAAATGCACAACAGCTTAATCGGTAATTAGTAATTGGTAATTGGTAATTGGTAACTGACCCAACTATACTTGATATCATTCCTTAGTTCAGGAATACCGTCAACCTGCCAACCTGCCAACTTTCAACCTGCCAACCTGCCAACTTTCAACCTGCCAACCTGCCAACCTTAAACAGTAACAACTGAATAGTTAGATTAGGGTTTTTCTTTCAGACGATAACCCAAACCATAGACTGTCTCAATTAAATCAGAAGGAGCTCCTGCTGCCTCCAGTTTCTGTCGTAAACCTCGGATATGAGCTTTAACGGTTGCTTCTTCTGGTAGTCGTTCAAAGGACCAGAGGTTTTCCAGGATTTGAGCACGGCTAAACACACGGCGAGGATGGCGCAGGAAAAATTCCAGCAGAGCATACTCTTTTGGACTTAGGGACAAGAGGCGGTCTTCATAGAACACTTCACAGGTACTGGGGTCAAGGCGGAGAGAATCCCATTCCAGTACAGGTGGTAAGGTAGTATTTCCCCGGCGCAGTAAGGCCCGAATCCTAGCGGACAACTCCCCTAAATCAAAGGGTTTGACTAGATAATCATCTGCACCAGCATCCAGTCCGACAATTTTATCACTGATGGTATCCCGAGCCGTCAGCATTAGAATGGGAGTAAGGTCGCCTTGGGAGCGCAACTTTCGGCAAAGGGTAATACCATCCATCTTTGGTAGCATTACATCTAACAAAATTAAATCATAGCTGAAGCTCTCTACTAGTTCCTTACCTATTTGACCATCATGGGCAACATCCACGACATAATGCTGGTCGGTGAGGTCTTCAGCAAGGGCGTCGGTAATCCGCTGATCATCTTCTACTAGTAAAATCCTCATCTTCAGCACCTCTGAATGATTACCTGAGTTTTATCTTTGATTATGACCAATTTTTTTCACAACTGTATAAAAATCGGGGAGTTTTCCATGATACTGGCAAGATAATTGATATTCAGTCAGGTTAATCAGTTACCAAATCGTCCCGGTCTTTTTGGGAATGGGTTATGGGGAATCGGAAACTACAGCATTGTTAGTTTAAATGTAGAAATAAAACTAATAAAAATAGGAAACTTCGGCTCAGCTTGGCAGCGCTTTTTGATACTGTTGTCGTCAATTATTTTTCCCTTGTCCAAAATGCCCTTGTCCCAAGTTGCTGACAACTGCGCCGAAGTCTAACTAGCAATTATTCTCAATCATGGCATGACTTACCCAAGGGCACTGGGAGGGTTAGCCGATCAGTACGATTATGATCAAATATGATCGAAGTGTAAAGAATTATTTCGAGCGGGTTCCATGAAACGCATTGTACTGATAGCAGGATTTGAATCCTTCAACGCTGACTTGTACCGCAAAGCTGCTGAGTTGGCAACCATACGCTGTCCGGAACTGGATATTAGAGTATTTAGCGATCGCGAAATCACTGGCAACCCTGATACTGTAGACGCTGCCCTCAAAGATGCCCAAGTCTTCTTCGGTAGTCTACTATTCGATTATGACCAAGTGTTATGGTTACGCGATCGCATTCAACACATCCCGATCCGCTTGGTATTCGAGTCAGCTCTAGAACTGATCAGCCTGACTCAAATTGGTCAGTTCAAAATTGGGGATAAACCCAAGGGGATGCCCAAGCCAGTAAAATTTATCCTCGACAAATTCAGCAACGGTCGGGAAGAAGACCGCTTAGCCGGTTATATCAGCTTTTTGAAAATTGGTCCGAAGCTGCTGAAATATATTCCTGCTAGAAAAGTCCAAGACTTGCGCAATTGGCTAATTATCTACGGTTACTGGAATGCTGGTGGCTCAGACAATGTGGCATCTATGTTCTGGACCTTGGCAGAGAAATACTTAGAGCTGAAAGTGGGAGAAATTCCGCCGCCAGTGGAAACTCCAAACATGGGGCTACTCCATCCGGACTACGACGGGTATTTTGAATCCCCACGACAATACCTAGAATGGTACAAAAGCTTCAAAGTTAAACAATTAAACGTTATTGGGCAAAGCCCTACCAGCCCGCTAGCTTCTCAACACAACCTTGGCCAAAAGGCCACGCTACGCTCTCAACCCACTAACCTTCAACCCACCAACCTTCAACCCACTAACCTTCAACCCACCAACCTTCAACCCACCAACCTTCAACCCACCAACCTTCAACCCACCAACCTTCAACCCACCAACCTTCAACCCACTAACCTTCAACCTGCCAACCCTAGAGAAAACCCTGTTGTTGGTATTCTGCTTTATCGCAAACATGTAGTTACAAAACAACCTTATATTCCCCAGTTAATTCGCTACTTTGAGGAAGCTGGATTAACTCCTTTACCCATCTTTATCAATGGTGTAGAAGGTCATGTAGCCGTGCGGGATTGGATGACATCTGCTTATGAAACCCAACAGCGGCAACTGGATAACGTAGAAACTCCTTCCCTGTCTAAAGACGCTGTAGAAGTTGATGCCATTGTTTCTACCATCGGTTTCCCGTTGGTAGGGGGTCCAGCTGGTTCTATGGAGGCAGGAAGACAGGTGGCTGTAGCTAAACGTATTCTCACTGCTAAGAATGTCCCTTATTGTATTGCTGCACCCCTACTGATTCAAGATATTTACTCTTGGACAAGACAAGGGATTGGGGGATTGCAAAGTGTCGTCTTATATGCATTGCCGGAATTGGATGGAGCAATTGATACTGTACCCCTAGGTGGTTTAGTCGGAGAAAATATTTATCTGATTCCCGAACGAGTTAAGCGACTGACTGGACGGGTGAAGCGTTGGATTCAACTCAGACAAACCCCACCAGACCAAAGACGAATTGCGATTATTCTCTATGGTTTCCCTCCTGGGTATGGAGCAACAGGAACAGCAGCCTTATTGAATGTACCGCGATCGCTTCTTAAATTCCTCCACGCTCTCAAGGAACAAGGTTACACTGTTGGGGAATTACCAGAAGATGGGGAAGAACTAATCCGCTGGGTGAAAGCAGCAGACGAAGGCTTGAATGGTAAAAGTTCTAACCAGCAACCAGCAACCACCAACCACCAACCATCAACCACCAACCACCAACCATCAACCAGCAACCACCAACCATCAACCATCAACCAGCAACCTTCAACCTTCAACCTTCAACCTTCAACTAGTAACCTACCCTTCTCGAACGCCAAAGGCGAACAACCACCAACCACAGTTAACGTTAAAACCCTAGAAGAATGGCTAGGCTACTTGCTAACTACCCGTATTGAAAAACAATGGCAATCCTTGACTGGTACAGGAATCAAAACCAATGGGGATGAGTTCGAGATTGGTGGGATTGAGTTAGGCAATGTCTGGATTGGGGTACAACCACCCTTGGGTATTTCTGGAGACCCGATGCGGTTGATGTTTGAGCGAGACATGACCCCACATCCCCAGTACAGTGCCTTTTATAAGTGGTTACAGAATGATTTTGATGCCCATGCGGTGGTGCATTTTGGCATGCATGGCACCGTGGAATGGTTGCCTGGTTCGCCCTTGGGGAATACCGGGTATTCTTGGTCGGATATTTTGCTAGGAAATATTCCGAATCTGTATATCTATGCCGCCAATAATCCTTCAGAGTCAATGTTGGCCAAGCGTCGCGGTTATGGGGTGTTGATTTCCCATAATGTACCCCCTTATGGTCGGGCTGGTTTGTATAAGGAGTTGGTCGTGCTACGGGATTTAATCTCGGAGTATCGGGAGGATCCTGAAAAGAATTATGCCTTGAAAGAAGCAATTTGTAAAAAGATTGTCGATAGTGGCTTGGATACGGATTGTCCCTTTGAGGATGCTAAGGGCTTGGGAATTGCTTTCAGTCCAGAGAATGCCCAGATGTTTAGTGCTGATTCATTTAATCGCTATCTTGTCAAGTTGTACAACTACCTGCTAGTGGTCGAACAACGATTGTTTTCCTCTGGGCTGCACACTCTAGGTCAAGTGCCTGATTCGGAACAGTTAGAGTCTTACCTGCGGGCTTATTTTGGGGAAGATGTCTCGGAAGGAATAGTTAAGGCCATTGTCGATGGAGAATTTGAATCCCAAACACCAGAAGCACGTGAACAGGTCGAGGATCAGAAGGTTGAGGAGGCGTTACGGATTGGTGAGTTGTTGATGCAGACTGGAGAGGAGTTGACGAATTTGTTGCGGGGGTTGAATGGGGAGTATATTCCTCCAGCTCCTGGCGGGGATTTGTTGCGGGATGGTCCTGGGGTTTTGCCAACAGGACGGAATATTCACGCTTTGGATCCTTATCGGATGCCCTCTCCGGCAGCTTATGAACGAGGAAGGGAGGTGGCCAGGAAAATTATTACCCAGCACCTTGAGGAACATCAGGAGTATCCGGAAACTGTTGCGGTAATGCTATGGGGATTGGATGCGATCAAGACTCGTGGGGAATCCTTGGGGATTTTATTGGAGTTAGTAGGTGCAGTACCTGTTAAAGAGGGAACGGGACGGATTGTACGGTATGATTTGATGCCCTTGGCTGAGGTAGGTCATCCTAGAATTGATGTGTTGGCAAATCTCTCAGGGATTTTTCGGGATAGTTTTGTCAATATTGTTGAGCTGCTAGATGATTTGTTCCGTAGGGCGACTGAGGCAGATGAACCGGAAGAAGAGAATTTTATCCGCAAGCATGGGTTAGCTTTGCGATCGCAAGGGGTAGACAATGTTTCTGCTCGGTTGTTTTCTAATCCAGCCGGGGATTATGGTTCTCTGGTCAATGACCAAGTAGTCGATGGTAATTGGGAATCGGGGGATGAATTAGCCAATACATGGCAAAGCCGCAATGTATTTAGTTATGGAAGGCAAGATAAAGGTCAAGCCCGTCCTGAAGTCATGGAGCAGCTGCTAAAAAGTACCAGTCGTATAGTCCAGGAAATTGATTCAGTGGAATATGGGCTGACGGATATTCAAGAATACTATGCCAATACTGGAGGCTTGAAGCGAGCAGCCGAGAAGCAAGGGGGTAAAACCGTTAATGCCAGTTTTGTGGAAAGTTTCTCAAAGGATACTACACCCCGGAAGCTAGAGGATTTGTTGCGGTTGGAGTATCGGACAAAGTTACTCAATCCCAAGTGGGCTGAAGCGATGGCCCATCAGGGGTCTGGGGGAGCTTATGAGATTTCCCAACGGATGACAGCATTAATTGGTTGGGGGGGTACTGCTGATTTTCAAGATAACTGGGTGTATGACCAAGCAGCAGATACTTATGCCTTGGATGAAGAAATGGCCAAGAGGTTGCGACAGGCAAATCCTGAGGCATTTCGGAATATTGTAGGCAGGATGTTAGAGGCAAATGGGCGAGGATTCTGGGAACCGGATCAGGAAACCTTACAGAAGTTACGGGAGTTGTATGACCTCGCCGATGAGGAGATTGAAGGCGTGACGGCTGTAGGATAAGAGGGTGTGGGGTGAGCGAGTGTGGTAATCGGGTGAAAATCTGGCGTTGCTTATTCTGGGTATGGTTTTGCCCCCCTAACCCCCCAATTCTGGGGGGAATAAGACCTTCAAAGTCCCTTCCGGTGCGCGCCTCCTAGGGCGAGTAAATCGCCCTTGGGTCGCACCGCAAAGTTGGGGGATTTAGGGGGCTTTAACTTTCACCAGATGAACGCGAATTCATTCCTTAATTCAGCAACGCCGAAAATCTTGCTCGTAGTCATCCCGATTGCTAAACCTGAAAATCTTTCACTGACTGGTTCACCCTACACTCGTTTACCCTACATTAGTTTAGCCAATCGATAAGAGTGTGAGTATAGTTCTTTTATCCTAACTATACTCGTTCACCAGATGTTATGGCCTTTGCCTGAATAGCCTTGTTCGCTAGACTCTTTGGTTTGCTTTTCTAACTCTTCAGCTAATTTGGCAAATTTTTTCATTTCATCAATTAATGCTGCTGCTCCACTATTTTGGGTTTTTGATTCTTGGTAAATCGACGTTTATCCTAATAATTTTATGTACATTAGTTATTTACCTGAGTCGCACGGATGAGTTTATATATGAGTAACTCTATAAAATTTGCTCTATTATTTTTATATTTCGTCGGACAATAAATGAATCCGGATTAAGTCTGGTGGTTGACTATGAAGGTATTGCTAACTAAATAGGCAAGATTGTCAAGTTTTTGATTACTATAGCAATAAGCATAATGGTTCGGACTTGCTCGGATTTTAAAATTGACAATCAACAATAGTTAATGAACAATGGTCAATTTTAAAGTAACCAATGACTAATAATACCTATACACACTATACACACTATACACACTATACTTTGTACCTATGGCAACGGAAATCGAACGCAAATTTCTAGTAAAAGGCGAAGAGTGGCGGAAACTAGGCACTGGTAGTGTTTATCGCCAAGGTTACATTCGTACAACCAACCGCACTACTGTCCGGGTGCGCCTGGTGGGAGATCAAGGATATCTTACTATCAAAAGTCCAAAGGTGGGTTTTTCTAGAAAAGAGTATGAGTATCCTATCCCAGGCTCGGATGCTCAAGAAATGCTCGATACTTTGTGCCAGGGTCCCCTAATTGAGAAAACTCGTTATAAAATTGAACACGCTGGCTTGATTTGGGAAGTGGATGAGTTTGCTGGGGATAATCAAGGATTAATTTTGGCAGAAGTTGAACTAACTGATGAAAATCAGCATATTGAACTACCAGAATGGATTGGAATTGAAGTATCTGATGATCCGAGATACTTCAACTCCAATTTAGTTCAGCATCCCTATAGTCAATGGTTACACAGAATCTAGGCTATAGGGTGTGGGGTGTGGGGTATGGAACAGAATTTGGATTTATATATCAGGAGTTGTTTTAATCAGCGGCTTCCGGTAGTGCTGGCAGATGCTCTACTAATTGCTCAAGAGATTCTACATCAATGGCCACATCCATTAACTGTTCTAACTTTTCGACACTCAACCCCTTAACACGAGCTTGAATCTCAGGGGATAGGTCTCCAAAGCGCCTGTGAAGCAATCGTAGTAGCAGTCGCTCAGCTCCTTCCTGACGACCTTCTTGACGACCTTCTAAAATACCTTCCTGACGACCTTGCTTAATTCCCAACCTTTCGATACTCGTGACATACTTCATGTTGACCTCCTGTTCGTACTGGTTAAGTTCTTCACTAAAGGCTTGTTCTAGTCCTTCAGGTAAGTGCATTACCAAAATTATTGGGTTTAAAGCCTCGTGGTTCTAGGACGGCTTTTCTTTTAGACTTCGTATTGAAAGTTTGCACGCTAGTGTGCTATTGTAAAAGTATAAGCAATAAACTTTTGTACCAGCTAGATACTATCTAAACATAAGTAGGCAACGTAAAAAATATGTAGAGCTTACATATTGCGTAATTGGGTCTAACGACTTAAATGTCTATGAAAAATTTAGATAAAAAAGTATCTAGTTAAATAGATAAAGAAAGCGATGCAGCGCGGTATTGGGGGTCTCCACCATGAGCGACTGCATCAAGACAAGGTACGGTGGGGCACACCGAAACCTAGGTCAAAGACCAAATACGCTTGTGGAGAGGAGACCTCTATTTATCCTGGCTCCGGCCTGGTTAAACAAGTCACCCCGTGGAAGCAAGAATCCCCGTCCTTCCAGGGCGGGGAGTGTCAACCAGTCGATGAAGTGATATAAGTTTAGGATGTCTTGTCCGCTGCTGGGTTAATCATTAATTTTCTCTAGTTCGGCTGATTAATCTAATTAATCACCAAACCCTGTTTCCCTGCTCTGAAAATATCTCTTTCGTAGGTAAAAATGGGGGCGGTGGGACTTGAACCCACACGACCGTTTAAGGTCAACGGATTTTCATTCTCCCGTAGCTTTCGCTACTGCCATAGCTGGCTCTTGAGAATTGGACTCTCCCTTTACCCTCGGCTTAACGTTAGGGTAGCTCCCGTCGAGTCTCTGCACCTTCCGAGAGGTTTTCCCGGCTTGGCTCAGGATTGCCTTATCTGTTACCAGACTTAGGTTTCCCTGAATTTGAGAGCATTCACATGACAGATTTCTCTATCAGTGCTCAATTTCCTTAAGTCCGTAGCGTCTACCATTCCGCCACGCCCCCTGGTTGAGTTAGATAGCTGTGGGTTTGTCTTTACCCATCAACCTCTGTGATTTCACTGTTTTCTATTTAAACATGAACTGGGTCTACTATGCAAGTATACTGTTGTTGAAATTTTCAAGAGGGGGCAAACTCTGGCTTTGGGGCAACACAGGGCAGCATGTTCGACCTAAGGTAGTATAGTAGGGTTGAGCGATTGACCTTGGCCTTTGGGCCACGCTAAGCGAATGGTCACGCTACGCGATGCTCCGTAGGAGCTGCTAAAAGCGATTGACCGTAGGTCACGCTACGCGATCGCATTTTTGTCTTCTGTGTCCTAAACCAAAATTCTATGATTACTGCGATACTGTACCTGTCTTTGGCAGGAGCCTACTTATTGGTATTCCCTCTCGCCATCTATCTTTACCTACAGAAACGGTGGTACGTTGTTAGCTCCTTCGAGCGAGGCTTCATGTACTTCCTGGTCTTCTTATTCTTTCCAGGTTTATTACTCTTCAGTCCAATCTTAAACCTCCGCCCCAAGCGGCGTCAGCCACAAGGGTAAGTCAGTTACTTAAGCGATCATTAGTAATTCATGCGACGAATTGACGCGATTGGAATTGCCCTTGGTATCTTTGCTGCTGGCGGCATAGCCTACTTGATCTTTCAGCTGGCTGGGTACGATCAAATTAAAGCCGGGATTTGGAGTCAAGTCCTCTTGGTTGGGGGGTTATTTGGGTGGGTGCTAACCTACTTGTTTCGAGCCCTGACCCAAACCATGACCTATAACCAGCAGGTGAAAGAGTATAAAGATGCTGTCCTGCAAAAGCGGCTCGAAGAAATGACACCAGAAGAACTTGCCCAACTCCAAGCAGAGGTGGAACAGGAAAAGCGTTTGACTAAGGCAGAGGGCGATTCCTCTATATCCCCTCTTAAGCAGGAGGGGCAGGGGCAAAACTAGATGACGAATGACCAATGACAAAAATTTCCGATTGCTTCGGATCCCTGAGATCTAACTCCCAGTGTGCTCTGATTCCTTTTATTACCGCTGGGGATCCCGATTTAGAAACCACAGCCAAAGCCTTGCGGGTACTCGACCAATCTGGTGCTGACATCATTGAACTGGGAGTACCCTATTCCGATCCTTTGGCCGATGGTCCAACTATCCATGCTGCTGCTACTAGAGCATTACAAAAAGGTGTGCAGTTGGATGATGTTCTGGCAATGGTAAAGGAGGTTAGCCCAGAGTTACAAGCGCCAATTGTCTTATTTACCTACTACAATCCCATTCTCAACCGAGGGATTAATTCGTTTTTAGAGCAGATTGCTCAAGTGGGGGCGAAAGGGTTAGTGGTGCCTGATTTACCCCTCGAAGAAGCTGAAATTTTGCTGAAACCCGCAGCAGAGCTTGGGATTGAAGTGATATTGTTAGTGGCACCAACTTCACCAACAGAACGGATTGAAGCGATCGCTAAACAGTCTCAAGGCTTTATTTACTTAGTCAGTGTTACCGGTGTCACCGGGATGAGAACTCAGCTGCAATCACGGGTAAAAGACTTACTCAATCAGATGCGTGATGTAACCGATAAGCCGATCGGGGTTGGCTTTGGTATCTCCGAGCCAGAACAGGCTAAGCAGGTCAAAGATTGGGGAGCAGATGCCGTGATTGTAGGTAGCGCTATAGTAAAGCGTTTGGCAGATGGGACGCCATCAGAAGGGTTGTCAGCCATTGGAGACTTTTGCCAAAGCCTGAAATTAGCGATTACAGAGTGAAGCCATGGTTACTCAGGCTTGGCATTTACTGTCTAGGATACCGATCACAAACTACTGATCGGATTAATCCTTCGTATTTAGATTCTGTTTGATATCCAGATACATTCTCGGATTGAAATTCTTTCTGGGATTTATGGATTTCGTTTCCAAACACTGTTACGTAACTCCCAAAGCTGAAAGCCCCGCGTTTTTAAACCGGGGATGAAAGCTCATAGCGACTTTAGTCGCCGTGAAAAAAAACTTGGTGAGGACTTGACAGATTATGCTAGGCGTGTTAGCACAACAATATATCAAAAGAGATCGAAATTCGTTCGCGTAGCGTGATCGAAGGTCAATGATTATTATTGAGTTCAAAGCATATGGTAACCCTCATCAGTATCTAGCTATTGACGAGGCTATTCGGACGGTTAAATTTATTCGCAATAGCTGCATTCGTCTGTGGATTGATAACAAAGGGACAGGGAAATATGACCTCAGCAAGTACAGTAAAGTACTGGCTAAAGAGTTTTCCTTTGCTAATGAATTAAACTCAACGGCTCGACAGGCTGCGGCTGAAAGAGCATGGTCATCGATTTCTCGCTTTTTTGAGAATTGCAAGAAAAAAGTTCCTGGGAAGAAAGGTTTTCCGAAATTCCAAAATCATTGTAGATCGGTTGAATACAAGCAGTCAGGATGGAAGTTATCCCCTGACAAAAAGTCGTTCGCGAAGCGTCGGCTTTGCCGAATCACCTTCAGTGACAAAAAAGGAATCGGAAAGCTAAAGCTCAAGGGTACATGGGATTTGTGGCGCTTCGACAAGAATCAAATCAAGCGAGTTCGCATAGTAAAAAGAGCTGATGGCTACTACATTCAGTTTTGCGTTTCTGTTGACGTAAAAGAACAATTAGAACCGGCTGATGCCACTTTGGGATTGGATGTAGGGCTAAAAGAATTATACACCGATTCTAGAGGAAATACCGAACCTAATCCCCGTTTTTATAGAGCCGGTGAAAAGCGCTTAAAGTTTTATCAACGCCGAGTTTATCGGAAAAAGAAAGGCTCATCCAACCGAAAAAAAGCCATTAATAAATTAGCTAGGCAGCACCTCAAAATAAGTAGGCAACGTGAAGAACATGCCAAGAGACTGGCACGTTGCGTAATCCGGTCTAACGACCTGGTCGCCTATGAAGATTTGAGAGTCAAGAATCTAGTCAAAAATCACTGTCTAGCTAAATCTATTAATGACGCTGGTTGGTATCAATTTAGGAAATGGTTGGAGCATTTTGGTCAGAAGTTTGGCAGAGTCACTGTTGCAGTGAATCCTGCTTATACAAGCCAAAACTGCTCAGAATGCGGCGAGGTAGTAAAAAAGTCACTATCAACCAGAACCCACGTCTGCGAATGTGGCTGTGAACTAGACCGTGACCACAACGCCGCGATCAATATTTTAAAGAGAGCCTTGGGTACGGTGGGGCACACCGGAACCTGGATCATAGATCCCAACGCTTCGGGAGATCTGACCTCTACTGTTCTTGGTTCCGGCCAGGTTCAGCAAGTCGGGTCGTTGAGCGAAGAATCCCCGGGTCTAATGACCGGGGAGTGTCAAGAAATCCTCTTTCATACTGATAACTGTCCAACCACGAGCGTCGGCCTCCCGGAGAGCATTCTCGGCACCTGTATCGTATACATATTCCCGGGGATCATCGTGGTGAACCAGCATCATCAAAGCTGGACCGTCTTGGTCGTCAGTGTACTGAAGCATTTCTAAATCACCATCGGAATTACCAATGGTAATAATTGGTTTTTTACCAATGTAGCGGTCAATGTCCACTACTTTACCTTCGTTATTATTAATGGGTTTGACCAGTATTGGTGTCTTAATCAAAACATGAGAGCCATCGTCTTTGGTAATAAACTTGGTTTGGACGGTGGTACCAATAATATTTTCAGGGGGAACACCGTAGGCATCTTCAGCATAGGAGCGAATGAAATCAAGTCCCGCCCCAGAACAAATATAGACCTTGAAATCATTACTCCTGAGATAATTGACCAGTTCAACCATGGGCTGGTAAGTAACCTTTATGTATGGAATACCAAAGTCTGGATGCTTTGAATTATCCAGAAAGAACCTCGCCTTCTGTTTATAGTCTTCCGGTGTTAATCCCTGCAGTTTCAGGTCTTCAAAAATGGCATTCCTTTTATTTGAAAAGGCATTCCCTAGCATATCTTTGATAAATAACCCGTAAATATTTTTGGGTTTTTCATTCCACAGGGTTCCATCATTATCAAAGACCGCGATGCGATCGCCTTGACGAACGTAGTTATCACTGTTGGGGTTGGTAACCTCTTGCACAAAGTCAAAAATCCCTTGCTTAGCCGCACCCTGATTCCAAGACAGTAAGGGGTCATAGTCTGCAGCAGCAGGGGGACATCCCAGAAAGCCTCCTAGGCAAAACACTGATAAGAGAATCGATAGGAAAACTAAGAACGTTCTTTTTTTCATGAGCTAAGATTTATCGGCTGTAATTGCTGATCTGCTTCAAGGCAAACAACGCTATTTTTACCGACCAAACCAATCTTGTCAATATAGCGCTACGCGCAAGGCAAAAGGCAAAAGGCAAGAGGCAAAAGTTGACGTGCATTAGCGCACCGAGGGAGTAGGTTTTTAAATTTATAGTCAAAGGGAGAGTGTGGGATTCCCGATTCCCTGTTCCCTAAAAACCAAGAACGAAAGTACCTAACAGCAATTGCAAACCGCTGAACCCTGAAAGCTGACCGCTGATTGCTGTTAGCGCAGCGTGTGCAGCGCATATACTTACAAAAAAAATAGCCGTAGAAATACTATCTACGGCTATGTCAATCACATATGTCAGAAGTTTCCAAAAACCTTGGTGAAGGGGGGAAACCCCCCCAGAAAATTAAGGTGTTATGGCAACAACCAATACTTGGTCATAGTCGTCATTACTTCACCTGGAATATCAGTCGGTTCCAGAGGAGTCCATTCGGCAATCTCGGCATAGCCTAGGGCATACAGCATCTGCATACTATGTATTACTGATTGACGAGGACCTTTCAGAGTGTGCTGAGTAGGTTGTTTCTTGAAATTGCGAGTAAAGGTTTCTGACATTGTGATAAAGTTCAACTTGGTTTACAATGATTATTGTAATGATTATAATTGTAATTGTCAAGGGTTTTAAAAAGTTTTTTTTGGGAGTTTTAGGGTTTGTTAAAAAAAGCTATTGCATAGGATTTATAAAGCATACGGCGTGGCTGATTATGGGTATGGTTTCGCCCCCCTAGCCCCCAATTCTGGGGGTAACAAAACTCTTAAAATACCCCGAGCAATCCCTCGCTCGGGGTATTTAGGAGGCTTTAATAAAACCAGATAATCGCGCATTCATTCCTTAATTCAGCAACGCCAGAGAGGCAGCTATAGCCCTAGGGGTAACTGATCGGACATTGAGAAATTGGGAGGCTGTTGGCAAAATCCAGTCCACTAAGACTAGTAATGGTAAGTGCCTGAAAGATAGATATATAAATGCTTTCAGTAGTGTTTGCACTTCGTGACACCGTCTCTAGCATTAAGCCGAATAGCTAATTTAAGATTTACTTGATAAATCAGCTTTCAGGCAGACGACTCATGAATACAGTGCTTCAACTCGTTTTTCGATATAGATTACAGGCTACTCAGCACGTCATTGAGTTCTCTTTAGATTTTCTTGACAAATTAGCTCTAAATATGCCATAATGCACTGCTATGGTTAGTCTAAACTCCAGTTATTTAGTTTATTTCCAGAAATGTTCTAAAATTACAAGGCTGTTTTTTCTAAAAATATCAATAATATGACGAATGGATAAGGTTATTAGTGCTGTCGCTGATTGTATTCTCCAGGCAGATTCTATTCTTTTCATAGCTGGAGCGGGTTTATCTGCAGACTCTGGGCTACCTACATATCGTGGTGTTGGTGCACTTTTTGAAGGTGTTCTCACTCAAGAAGGTATACCAATCGAAGAAGCAATGAGTAACAATATGTTACAAACTCGTCCTGAAGTAGCTTGGAAATATCTGTGGCAAATTGGAGAAGCTTGTTATAAAGCAAAATTCAATCGTGCTCATCAGGTAATTGCACAAATTGAGGCTTGGAAACCCAATACATGGGTATGGACTCTGAATGTAGACGGATTCGAGCGCGCTGCTGGTAGTAAAAACTTGATTGAAATACATGGACGACTCTCGGAACTATATTGTGTAGATTGTTCTTACAAGACAACTGCAGAAGAACTCCTCGCTGGATATAGTAGACCCATGGAGTTACCACCCATATGTCCAGCTTGTGGAGGATTAATTCGTCCTGATATGGAGTTATTTGGTGAAGATCATATGAGTTCGTCAGAAGAAACTTTCAAGATAGTAGATAATATTTCCTTTGATCTGATTTTTTTGATCGGTATCTCCAGAGACTACCCATACATTACTAAACCTTTGTATAGAGCTAACAGGTTAAACTTACCCATAGTAGAAATTAATCCTGCTGAGACTGTACTTTCAGAAATAGCTGATTACCAGATCAGATCTACTGCTGCTGATACATTAGATAAATTGTGGAGTATATGCCAAGAGCGACGGGGAAGCTAACTCTTGGCAGGGGTGGGAGGAAATATTGCTTTGCTTGTCAAATGCTTCTATACCGTTTGAGCGACTTTTGCCTACTCTTTTTGCAGAATGGCACACGATCCGGACATTCTCGCTCCTCTCAAATTTAGTCATGGCAAGAACATAGGGGCGAATGGCCATTCACCCCTACTGACTTCAGATCTACTCAGGTTTAGTTGCTGCTATAAAAACCATGCGATCGTTAAATTTCAACACTGACTTATCCTGATATTTTTCTTCGATTTCCTTTAAACCTGCTGCCAATTCAGTATCATTAAATTCAGAAAGCATAGACATATAACGATTTTCTACCATTTCAAAATACTGATTTTTTGGCAATTCTAAAGGGTACTCAATCATATCCATATCAACAACAAAACCTACTTGCTCAAGTAAATTAATCATTTCTTGATAGCGAGGTTGGTTTTTTTCAAACAACTCTAGTGCTTTCGTAAATAAAGGATGATCGATATTAGGTGGCCACAACAATAATAGAAAAATTCCCCCAGGAGTTAATCTTTGATATAAATTCTGGAATAGTATAAATTTTTCCTCTATATGATGGATAGCTTCTTTTAAGAAAATTTTGTTATAAATACCTGGGTTTTTAGAGAATTTGACTCCATCCATTTCTATGGGATTTAATCGACTATTTGCCGGAATTTTTTCTAGCATTTCAGCAGAAGTATCAACGCAAATAATCGGTTGCTGTAATTGAACTTGATGGAGAATTTCTTGGCTATAAATTCCTGTTCCACAACCAATATCTACCAAACTATCTGTGGGAGTTAGGTGTAGATGTTTGATGATTTTTTTAGTTGTGAATTTAATATATTCAGGAGAGTAGGACCAGAGATTATCGAAAATCTTGGCGATATTTTTGTAATGATTTTCGGAATGGTTATACATCATAATTAATATTTGTGCTCAAATTTTTGACAAACTTTTGATATTATAAACAATTTAATCCCTGTTGTAAAATTGCTAATATTTGGGTTAAAATACCTGCAAGTAAAGCCTCTCGATCTAACCATAAACCAGATAAATATTCACTATAAATAATACTTTTATACTATTCCTTAAACTTCTTCAAAACGGTACTCGCCGCTCTCCAACTTTTGAATTGCAGCGGACTTAATTTCAGGCGGGCATAAACGAAACACTTTCTTACCGGGATTCTCAAAGTTCCCTTGCGCTAAACTTTGCACCCCACCAGCTTTAAGAAAACAGAGCGCTTCCAGCAACAGTTCTCCGCACAGTCGGTTGATAGCAGCCAGTAGTTGTGGGTAAGTGGCTCTTGGCTGTAGATATAGCCTCTGTCTTGCAATTATCGGCCCGCTATCGACCCCTTCGTCGATGAAATGCACGGTAACGCCTTGGGGGAGATCGTGAACGATCGACCAAAGATAGGGATTATTCCCCCTAACAGTCGGCAAATATCCAGGATGCACATTAACAATACCCAGCTCGGGAATGCGTAGGATATTATTGTTGCGGATAATCCGGGTATCCCCCAGCACAATCAGATCTGGGCACAACGCTGTCAGTAGTTCTTCAGATTGTGCGTCGTTATGATTGGCAGTCTCGACACAGCGAACATTGCGTCCAGCGAGAATCTCTGGCAGGGATCGAGGCAATGGGGTTTCCGCTGCAATCTTTTGCAATTGCTTCTCAAGTTCCTGCCTACCTGCCGTAGCCAAATCGGAACACTCCTCAATCACGAGCGCAGGTTCCAATCCAGCCTGGATCAGGCGATCCAGCATGTAATTTCCTCTGGGGTGTCCCTTAAGATTTAGGTAAGCAAAGGTCATGGGATCTTTTTTGCGGTTTACTATGAATTGTCGCGCATCCGGATCGGCCTGGTAGGAGCCGTTCGGGAGATGCACTTCTGGACTACTAAGGGGAGGATTAAACACGCATATGATCCGCATATCCTTGCTGGCCCTGAGGTAATGCTCCTCATGTAGATTCAGAGCATACAGAGTACCGGGGGTGAGTTTATAAATATTTCCACTCTCAATAACTTCTATTTCACCTTCACCTTCCACACAATACAACGCCTCCACATGATTTTTAGACCAGATAGGTGTTTCTGTCTTGGCAAATATAATGGTGTCATGAAGAGAGAATCCCATTTGATCCTCTTTCAAGAGTAACTGCCGACTCACCCAGTTTTTATTCTCAGCAAATACCTCATGTTCGGTTCCGATAATCTCTTGCAAACGACGTAAGATCATGCTTGATCCTCTTGTGATTCAAACGATTGCTTAACTGATTTTTCAATAATATCGAGACCTTCAAGGAGCAACTCATCTTCAATGGTTAAAGGCGGAAGCAATTTTAGAACCTCATTGTACGGTCCGGCAGTCTCAATAATCAACCCCTGTTTAAATGCGTTTCTGGATACTTTGCGGCCAAAACCCTCTTCAGGAATTTTCAAGCCCTGGATTAATCCCTTCCCTCGAACTTCCATGTTCATCTCTTTGTATTGGTTGGCTATATTTTGCAGCCTATCTTGTACAACCTGGCTTTTTCTGATTACCGCATCTTTTAAACCGTCATCTTTCCAATAATTCAACAAGGATATCGATGCAACAAAAGCCAGGTTGTTACCCCGAAACGTTCCTGTATGCTCTCCCGGTTTCCACTGGTCATGTTCCGGCTTGATGAGCACCAAAGACATGGGAAGTCCACCACCGATCGATTTTGCCATCACTACAATATCTGGGCTGATTCCAGCATCTTCAAAACTGAAAAATGAGCCGCTTCTGCCGTTACCCACTTGGATATCATCTATGATCAGCAGAATGTCAAAGTCTATGCAGATCTGTTGAATCTCTTCCAGCCAATCCCTGCTGGCAACATTAACTCCACCCTCGGCCTGTATTGCTTCCAGGATGATGGCTGCAGGTATATCAATGCCACTGCTTGGATCCTCAAGCATTCTTCTTAAGAAAGAGGCTGTATTATGCTCAGGACCAAAATAGCTGTCATAGGGCATGAAGCTCACGTAGGCATCCTGTAAAGAGAAATTATTCCGATAGTATGAGTTGCTTGTAACACTCAGTGCGCCCTGAGTAAGGCCGTGGAATCCGTTGGTAAATGCGATAATGCCGCGCCGTTTTTTTACGGTTCGACTGAGTTTTAGAGCAGCCTCGATTGCGTTCGTCCCTGTGGGACCAGTGAACTGCACTCTGTATTCAAGATTCCGAGGAGTCAGAATTAAATCTGAAAATTGTTCGAGAAACTCTTTTTTAGCGCGGGTCTCTTTGTCCAAGCTCAGAAGGATGCCATCCTCTTGCAAGTAAGCAATTAAGGCCGCACTTACTTCCGGGGGATTATGTCCGTAGTTTAGGCTCCCAGCGCCTGCAAAAAAATCAATGTATCTTTTGCCTTCTTCACTGTAAAGCAAAGCATTCTTCGCCTTTTCAAAGACTGCGGGGAACGATCTGCTGTAAATGCGTACATTGGATTCGAGTTTTTCAAAAATACTCATACTATGACTAAGTATATATCATTTTCATTAAACGCCTGTAGTGAATTGGTTTCATAGTTCAAGCCACCATACAAGATAAACTTGATCGAGCTGATTACGAATTATAGCCCATAAATTGTAAGGTGCTGTGAGGAAAAAGCCAGATCTTTGCGAATCCCAACACCGAAAAAAATAGACCCAAAAAGATTAATAATGCTCCAGCAATATGGTTCAAAACAACCAAATATATTGGGTTTAATAGTTTTTTCACTAAGTACAGGACAAAAATCGAAGAGAGTAACGAAACTCACCATCAAACTGAGCTAAATTAAGAAACAGACGGCGAAGGTAATCAAACCCATGGCGAAAAAGACTCTTAGCTTTACGTCCATGGTTTTTGATGACAATCGGTTGGAATTGACATAGCCATTGACCAGTGCGAAAAGCCCAACACAAAGCAATAGTGAGCAAAGCAAACAAGCGACTCAAACGCTCAGGATCTTGTAAATGGGTATCTTCGAGGTTGAAACCACGACTCTTAAAAATGCCAAACAAAGTTTCGATACCCCAGCGGTGAGCGTAATCATTGAGTAGATTCGGAGGGCTTTTTGGAGGAGCTACCACCACCACTAAAGAATTATCTTCGAGACGAAGAGCCTCCACATCCACCCAATGACCCCACAAAAGGCGAGTGCTCAAGAGTCTTTGAGATTGACCAATCTGAAGATGGGCAAACACCACACGAGCTGGGAAGGTAGTGTGACCATCTCCCAAGCGTACGCTATGACGAATACGAACCCTGAAGGGCATCATGGGTTGTGAAAGCCAATAATCTAGCCACTGTTGTCCCACAAATTCTCGGTCAGCAGCAACATAAGCAATTTGGTGTTCACAAAACAGTTCAATAAACTCCTCACACAAGTCTATACGTTCAGCGGTGTGGGAGTTTCCTTTCTTGTCAAGCATCCACCACAACATGGGAAAGGCTACTCCGCGCCGGAACAATACCCAAGGTGAAAATATTGAAGGTTTGGTGACCAAATTGCCACTGGGTGCGGTAAGGGCTTAAAACCCAAGGCTCAGGGATTGCCATTATTGAGACGACTAGTTGAGCTAGACCATAGTAGTCTAGCTCAAAGTCTCGGAAGAATCTTTGTAGCCGTTTGTAGTTCGATGCTGTTTTTGCTGTACCCATAAACCCGGTGGCTAGTTCCGCAAAGTTTACAGTTTTGACCCGAAAAAGAGCAATCAGAAACAAAGCCAGGAAACTGAGTCGCGCTCCATGCCATTTCAGATCAGGTTTTAATGTTTGCACCAGCAAGTTAACCTGGTTCATAGGGGTTTCGTCGAAAATTGTGATTATTTCCATGAAACCCTTTTCCTCTCTATCTTTTCAAGTTTTTGTCCTGTACTTAGGTTTTTTCATCCTGGCGCTGGTAAGCTAGGAATGATGGAGTTTGGGTGAAGAACACACCAAAGGCACGCTTGGGCGGCATCTTCCATTGTATAGCGAGTGTTTTTGCCCGTTCGCAAGTCTGGCAGAGATTTCAGANGTTTGACTACTGTTTAACTAACCTTATATGTTTCAAATGTATTATTTCCTTTACCATAACCCCAAGAGGCGAAATAACACTTAACTTTTGAAGATTTACACAAATTCTCTATCCTATCATCAACTAAAACAGCCTGATTATAGTCTGAATGGTTATCTAAAAACTTTTCAATAAAATCTACTTTACCGCCATATTTTACAGAATGACTATAATCAAATACTTTTAGATCGGGTATTTTAATATTGAAATAGTTTTTTAAAATTAAAACATCATCCATATTTTTACGAGTTAGAATAAAATAATCTTTGGTGTTTTTTGGATTTGTCAGTGTTTTTCCATAATCTGTAAGACTATGTAACCCACACCACCAATTTAAATGATGATTTTGATAAAAATTTCTAATTTTTTTGAATTGTTTACTATAACTATCTACTTCTTTTTGATTTACATCTTTACGAATTTTGTGAAAGTCTTTTATAGTTTGATTTTCTAAGGCTTTAAATAAACAATATTCATCTGCATCTGAGTAAATAAGATGACAATTATTTTTATATAATTCTTTATGTTGATTATCATGAAGAGGTTTGTCGATACCATGATATGCAAGTACGCCAATGTGATACCATTCTTCAAGAGAATCTACGATTACCCCATCAAAATCTAAAAAAATAGCTTCCATTTTTTACTGCGAAAAAGACCTCTCCAAAACTATAAAAAATATGTGTGTAGCTCCAAAAATTAGGAGCTAGCATTTTAAATTTATATTCCCTGTTAATTCTTAAACAAGCCATGAAAACAATCCAGCAGACGGTCTAGATCACTCGGTTGGATATCGCCCATATTAGCTATCCGGAAAATCTGGTTTTTGAGTCCCCCCTGCCCCGCATAAATCACAAAACCGGATTCTTTGAGCGTGTCATGGATTTGGTCATAGCTGTAGCCTGGGGGCAATTTGAAAGAAGTCAGGACACAGCTATAATCCTGCACATCCAAGAGCGGTTTGATCTCGAGATTTTGCAGACTTTGCAAAATCTGCTGAGCACGCTCAGTGTAAGAGCTGTTTCTAGCCGACTGTCCCCCCATGTCCTCCATTTCCTTGAGAGCCTCCTGGAGCCCATAAGCCACCTGTACTGCTTGGGTAAAGGGCGAATAGCCCCTTGCCTGCTCTTGATGATAGCGATAGAGATCTAAGTAAACGGTCCCAGCGGCAGAGGGGCGAGTTTCGAAAATGGATCGCTTTACCAACACAAAGGATAGACCAGGCACACCATGCAAGCATTTATTGGCCGTTGCAGCACAGGCTTCTAAATTCCAAGGGGCAAACTCAATGGCCTCAGCCCCAAAACTGGAAACACTATCAAGTAGCAGTGCGACATTGTAGCGCTGACATAGTTGACCCAACTGAGCCACATCATTGAGCCGTCCAGTGGTGGTTTCGTGATGAACGGCAATCACATGGGTAATGGCTGAATCCTGGCTCAGGCAGGTTTCAACCTCTTTCAGGTTCATTGGCTCGTGCCAGGGAGCCTTGATCACCTCCAGGGACTTACCGTGAGCCTTGATCATTGCTGCCATGCGTTCACCATAGACCCCATTTGTTACCACTAAAGCCTTGCCATCCTGAGGCACAAGGGTTGATAGCATTGCCTCTACGGCACAAGTGCCGGAACCGGTAAGTAAAATCGCTTCATAGTCCTCAGCGGCTGCGGGATACACCTTGGCTAGGCGGGCTTTGATATCTAGGGTCAGCTCAGCAAACTCAGGTTCACGATGGCACAGGTCTGGCTGGAGTAAGGCACGGCGCACCCGCTCGCTTAGGGTAACAGGGCCAGGGTTGAGTAAGATGGTCCGGTTCATGTTGATGTAAAGCTTAGAGTTTGGCTGGATTGAGATCGAATCAAGGTGTGATTACGGCGATTTGATAAACTGCCGTAAACGTTGAGCAACTTCTAGGGGGGTAATGTGGGGCCGAGGTAATTTTTCAGGAATACCAGGCTTAATCTTGGCGTGAATGAACATTAATTCCTCGGATGGGTCTTGGGTCAAAGCTTTCACCTCTTCAGGGGTTGTGGCTACAGCAACTTGTTTGTAACCACAGGCTTTTGCGATCGCACCAAAATCAATGGAGGCCGACACCGTGGACTGTCCCCCTGTGGATTCATGGCGCTGATTGTCTAGGAGAATATGCCGCAAGTTGGGCGGACGTTCATAGCCAACGGTGGCTAACGCTCCTAGGCGCATCAAAGCGGCACCATCGCCATCGACCACAATCACCCGACGGTGGGGCTGAGCCAGGGCCATGCCCAGGCCGAGACTGGAGATACATCCCATGGAACCAACCATGTAAAGTTGATTAGCTTGGTCCTGAATGGCATACAATTCCCGACCGGTGTAGCCCGTAGTGGCCAACAGAATGTCTTCAGGCCCAGTTGCAGCTTGGATGGCTTGCAGCATGTCACGACGGGTGAAGGAGGGGTTCTGTGGAAGGGGGAGAGCCTCAGCAGGGGTGATCGAGAGGGGCTTGACGGTTAATTGAGAGCTTAACTGGCAAGATTCTACCGAACCCTTTTGCATCACCAGGGCATAGGGCGTCTGATGCTCCTGCATATGGGCAACTGCCCGGTCTAGAGTCGGCTCAACCTGGTCTATTTCCGTGGGAAAAGGTTCCCATGGCACCTGGATTAGATCTAGCAATTGGGGAGTAATGGCTCCCATCAGCTGGTGCTGGGGTTCGTCCGGTGCCCCACCGGGTTGTCCTCGCCAGGTCACAATCACCAAGATGGGAATTTTAAAGGTTTGATTCAGAGAAGTGAGGGGATTGACAGCGTTACCAAACCCCGAATTCTGAAACATGACCACACTGGGCACTCCAGCCAACTCGGCACCGGAGGCGATCGCCACGGCATCCCCTTCATTGGCAGCCCCCACATAGCGGAGATGATCAGAGTCAATCACAGTGTTAATAAAAGATTTGAGGTAGGAGCAGGGCACCCCTGTGTATAACCCAAACCCCTTTGCCTGAGCCGCTCGGATAAAGTCTTCGGATTTGATCATCTAGAAACTTCCAGCCTTGAACAGATCTTCGACTTGATCGATATCGAGCCAATGCCCTTTGATATAAAGCACATGTACCCGATGGCCATGGCTGATCAACCCATTAATCAGAGTTGGCATTCGTCCCTGTTGCCGCACCTGCTCTGACTGGAGCAGAGTATTAAGGGTATCCCGTAATTTCTGCTGCCCCTGTTGGGACACTTTCAGCAATCCGGTCCATATGCCACAGATTTCGCCCTCGGGCAGGTCAGGGGTGATTTGCTGTAGATAAACATGTTGATAAAATGCCTGAGTCGAGTCGGGTAGAGAACAGGCAACGTAATCGGGTCGGATCTGCTCGGCTTGGCGGTGCTGACTCGAATCTATAATGACCACAAAGTCATGATCAACCCCTGACAGCATTTGCAGAATGTACTTCTTGAACAGAACATCACCGTAGCCAATGATCCAATCCTGTCCATCCTGGGGCAACTCCTGCAAGCCTCGACTCAGGGAAACGAGTTCACCTGTGGTGTCATAGTCGTCGTTATCTACATAATCGAGGCCAGGTAAGTTGACAACTTCCTTTTTGTAGCCACGCACCACAGTGATGTCTTGAATACCGACATTGTGGTGCTCTTCCACAATCCGTGATAGCAGGGGTTGACCGTGCAGATCTACCATGCACTTGGGTTTATCTTTAGTGAACTCACCCAATTCAATCCCGCGCGAGGCGGCTAGCAGAATCGTGCGGATCCCAGCAGCAGCGTTCTGGGGTAAATAGCGCTGCTCCGCTTCCAGGTGTTCGGCAACCCCTTGAAGCCGGAAGATCTCAGACACAGGGACGATCTCGTCTTCAACATTCAGCAGGTTCTGCTCTAGCATTAACCTCTGAGCCACCTTTTGGGTCATGGTAACGGAAGCTCGGAGCAGGTGATTCGCCCAAATGGCGATAGAGAAGCCAGCATCCCTAAAGACTTCAGTCGGTGTTGCGTAGTACTTGGTCGGTACAATCACCACTGGCGAGCGATCGCCCCACTCCCGTTTGAAGGCCAACACTTCATCAGGCACATGCAAGGAGCTGTGGATCAAAATGCCATCCGCTCCGGCATCGTAATAGGCTTGGGCTCGCCTTAATGCTTCTGAGAGCCCCCAACCGGCAATAAACGCTTCTACCCGGGCAATCAGGACAAAGTCATCATCACTTTGGGCATCTTTAGCGGCCTTGATTTTGCCGCAGAACTCGTCCATGTCAGCCAGGGGCTGAGCTGTGCCCTTAATAAAGCTATTGGTTTTGGGGAAGAGTTTGTCCTCAATACAGACACCAGCGACACCACGCTGCTCTAATTTTTTGACCAAGCGTTGCACATTGTTAAAATTTCCGTAGCCCGTATCCCCATCCAGCAGAATTGGGATAGAAGTGGCATCGGACATGAACTCAACTACTTCCAAGACTTGAGTCCAACTTGCTTCGTTGTTATCACGCACACCCAACTGGGCAGAAATGCTGAGGCCACTGCCCCAAATGCCCTGAAAGCCTGCCTCTTCAGCAATCTTAGCGCTGATTCCATCATGGGCCTCTATCAGAAACTCTAACTGATTAGAGTTCAGCAGTGTTCTAAGTTGTGTTGTTTTTCTAGGTTGTGTTGTTTTTCTAGCTTGCGTTGCTTTTCTAGGTTCTGTCGTTTTTCTAAATTGTGCTGTTGTTTTCATGTGGCATCCTAAAATTGCAACAATGTTTAACCAAAGCGGTCTAGGGGATAGGCAAGATTTTCATCTTTGTTAAGGATCTCAATCGATCATGAGCCACTCAAAACACAGTTAACTCAGGATTAGCTCTCTAATCCCTGATGCTGCTGTCGGCTCATAGCCTTTCAGCACTACTTGACTAGCAGTGTTTAGAGACATGACAAGCTTACCTAGCTCCCAGCCCTTCCATGGTGGGGAAGAAATCAGGGGAGTTAGGGAAACCAGTGCAAAGGCTCAATAGCCTTATCTAACGACGTTTAACGAACCTTTAAACTAAATTTAAAATAATTTTAACCTTTTTTGTGCTCAATGAATATCGCTTCGGATCGTGATCAGGTCCTAGTGCGACATTCAAACGATGATTCCAAATCCTGCAAACCTTTAAAACGTCTTGCCCGTATCCTCTTTTGAGATACCTCTCGGCCTGGTTGGGTCCATAAATCTTAAAATTGTAGAATTGAAACTCTCGCAAAGGAAAGATCTCATCGAGATCTGGATACTGAGGATGTCCCCCTTCAGAGGGCAATCTCCTTTGGTCATAGATATAAATTTCAATCCCGTCAGTTATTTTGTAAAGATTTTTTTCGATCTTTCTAAAGTAGAAACCATGATCATTGAGGAGAGTTTCTAAAGTAAATAATTTCTGGAAATCTGCCTCTGTCATCTCAATATCAATGTCATCATCCCAGGGAATGACTCCTTCGTGTCGCAGAGCACCGATTAAAGTTCCTGAAATAGCCCAGTAAGGGATATGATGCTGTCTAAGGAGGGAATCAAGGAACTGGAAATCTTGGCGCAATTGCCAATGTATTGGTTTTAATTTCTCAGCCAAAGCAACCACCATGTCTGCGATTGTCCCTGTCATTTTTGACTCAATGCCCTTCTCGATGGCATAGTTGTAATCCGCGATCGCTTCAGCAAGTCCTTCTTGTTTTGTCAGCGCCTCGTGGGGTTGCGCTGATAACACATCTGACTCTAGCGCAAGGGCTTGCTGATACATGGTGGCTGCTTGTATCACTTGACGGGCACAGCGATCAATTTCTTCTAATCCCTGGGATGATATCTGAGCAGACAACAATAGGTACCACAGCTGCTCGTGAAATTCCTCGCAGTCCGGTTTAATCTTAATCGCTTTCAGGTAACAGGCAATTGATTCGACCCACTCACCTTGTTGGCAGTAGAGTTCTCCCAATTCTAAATAAAGTTGAGGATTATCTGGTTGTAGCTCAATGTTTTTCTGGGTGTTGGCGATTGCCTGTACTAGATCATCTGGTGAATTTCTTGACACTCCCCCTCCTATAACAACGCAGGGCTGTTTCATTGTCAATTTTTCGGTTCGCTAAAGCTCCCGAGTGGCAGCGGTTTCGCCCCTGTTTTTATATTATTAAAAATAGTATAAAAAAACGGCGATTTGCTTGACATTAACGGGCTTTGAGCCCCTCACCCAGGAATTTTAGCATCGAGCAATGTTACAGCCCTGCTATAACAAAGGGGATTCTTACTTGGCCGTAGGCCACGCTAAGCGAACAACGAGCTGTCTTGCCTATTCAGGTCTGAACCAGAAAAGGTAGAGGACAATTATCTATAAGCGTATTGGATCAGCGGATCCAGGTTTCGGTGTGCCGGAAACTAAACCATAGAATAGTGGAGCCTTAATCAAAAAGGTTAAAAATTTTTACACAAGCGCCGACTAACTATAAAGGCTCCACTATTTTTACGGTAACTTCTAACCCCACCGTACCTAAAATAGTTAACAAGTTTAAGTTAACAAGTTTAAGTTAACAAATTTAGATGAACATTTTTTTGATCAAAGACTTTCATAGATGTCCAAATCGTTAGACTTGATTGTGCAACATGATTATCTCAAAACATGTTTTTTACACTGTCTAATTATTCAATATCATGTTTATTTAGAACATTAATTATTCCTTTATATTAACACGGTGCTACCAAACTGTCAATACAAAGATGCTCCTTTGGAGCCTTCAGTTGCGAACAAAAAAAAAGCCCTCCTGTAAGGACGGGGCTTTAGACCCAAATTTTTTGGTAATCACTAATTAGGATTTTTTAGTGCATCGGTGCGGACAAACACGCTAGTAGTCTGCTTACCGCGCCTTACTTTTATTTCTAGAACCTTATTTACTCCACTATTTTCCACAAGGCGCTGTAGTTGTGTGGCATTAGTAACAGATGTTCCATCAATTTGAACAATTATGTCCCCACGACGCATACCAGCATCAGCAGCTGGTGTATCCGGCATTACTTGAATTACCAAGACACCATTGATTTCTGGTAATAGTAAAACAGAGTTGGGATCATTGTTGTTCTCTTGTGCTAGTTCCGGGGTTAGGGTTGTCATCCGAACACCGATATATGGATGGACAACTTTTTGCCCTTGGGCTAGTTTGTTGGAAATCTCTTTGACTTTGTTGATGGGAATAGCAAAACCAATTCCCATGGCATTAGCCCGAATAGCAGTGTTGATGCCAATAACTTCCCCTGTAGCATTCAACAACGGACCACCAGAGTTTCCAGGATTAATAGCAGCATCGGTTTGTATAAAGTCCAGTCGCTTGTCGGGAATACCTGCCTGAGCGCTGGAGCGTCCTATGGTGCTGACAATTCCCAAAGTCACTGTATTATCTAGCCCTAGGGGGTTACCAACAGCAATAGCCCAATCTCCAACCTGAACTTGACTCGAATCCCCTAGAGAGACAATCGGTAAGGAAGTACCGTTAATTTTGACAACAGCTAAGTCAGTGAATTCATCAACACCCTTGACTTGACCATTAAACTTGCGCCCATCCTTGAGGGTAACGGTTACTTTATCTGCACCTTCCACAACATGGGCATTAGTCAGTAGGATGCCACTGTTGTCAATGATAAAGCCAGAGCCTTGACCTTGTAAACGTCTTTCTTGGGGAATTTGGGCTGAAAAGTCATCACCGAAAAAGCGCCGGAAGAAGGGGTCATCAAACAAGGGATCGACGCGCCTGGAAACTGTGCGCTCGGTGTCAATACGCACCACTGCTGCTCCAACCCGATTCACCGCTGCTGTTACAAAACTGCTATTACTAGCTTGCTGTGGACTTAGCAGTTGTTGGGCGATCAGTGGCGGAGTTACTGAGTCTGTGCTGGGTACAGGAGCAGCCTTGGAGGGAGATACACGATAAACGCCAACTGTCAATAAGACTCCAAGTAAAATAGCCAAGAGATAGTTACTAATTGAGCGAAGCCAAATCGAAAATTTAGTTGATGACATAGTATTATCGTATTCTTCTGGTTAATTTTGGGGAATACTATTGCTAAGCCAATCCCACGACCTAAAACCCATGGGATTTACTTGGCTTTGGCTAGTGGTTAGTAGTCAGTTGTTGCTGACCCTTAGTGTTAACCCCTAACTCAAGTTTACCTTCCCTGATATTCCTCCCACCCAGAGCCAGGAGTGGGTTTCGAGGCAGATTTGTAGGATTGTGGATTAGTTGCTACAAGCATCTAATCGCTATTTTGAGAGTTATTACTATGACGTTAGTAGTACCTGGGCGAGTTCCAGACGGTGCGACCCTAGGAGGCGCGCACCGAGAGTGAGAGAGGTTGACCTCAAGGGGTGATCAGCCCTTGAGACCCGAAGAAGTTAAGCTTAATAATTATCAATAATGATATACCCAGGAAGTTGGTTAACCTTGGACTAATAAAACTAATAAAACCGCTATGATCTCGAAAGATAGAGAATATGCCCTGACTCAAGAACTGAATCACAACCATAGTGAACATACCCATGGTCACGTCCATGATGAAGAATCTCTGAGGCGAATTATCAATCGCCTGTCTCGAATCGAGGGGCATATTCGAGGGATTAAGACTATGGTGCAAGAAAGTCGCCCCTGTCCTGATGTTTTGGTACAGATTGCTGCAGTTCGAGGGGCTTTGGATAAAGTGGCACGAATTATCCTAGATGAACATTTAAGCGAGTGTATCGGTCGTGCCGCTGAGCAGGGCAACATTGAGGTAGAAATTGAGGAGTTGAAAGCCGCTTTAGATCAATTTTTACGTTAGGAGTCAGAGGCTTTATGCTGTTCTACAAACTGACGTAGCCTCAGCAAACTTAAGGTTTGACCCCAATTCAAGGGTAACAAAGACACCCCTTCTAGGCGAGATTGTACCCAACCATCTCCCCAATACCATTCATGATAACCATCAATTCCCTGGCTCAAGAGCAGTCTTAAACAGTTCGGCTGAACAAGCTCAACTTTGTGTTGTACTGCTACTGGCCCGATGGAAGAAGTAAAGGTCAATCCTAAATCTAGCTGTTCGGGTAACTCGGAAGATAAATTCTCCGGCCACAACCACTGGTGCAGTTGCGCGGTATAGAGCAGACTATCCCGGATAACATTTTGTGGTGCTTCGACTTCAATCCTCAGATGACTTTTTTGAAAGATTCCTAGCATTTTGGTTAGATCGTCCTTACTCGTAGGAAATATTTGTAATTATTGTGAATGAACCAATGGGATAAATCCCGTCTGTTGTTTTAATGCCTCGGCTAAAAGGAGAGGGCAAGCAAGGGACTCGATACTTTCTCAATACTTTGTAAAATAAACATTAATTATATTAAGAAGTGTAAGAGTTTTCTATGGCTGACCAGTTAATTCGCGCCACAGCAGCTTCAGGGGGTATTCGCGCAGTTGGTGTGATTACTACACGCCTGACGGAAGAAGCTAGACAACGTCACCAACTCTCTTATGTGGCAACGGCTGCCCTAGGTCGTACCATGTCTGCAGGTCTTCTGCTGGCTTCTAGTATGAAGCGAGCAGAGTCGAGGGTCAATATTCGGATCAATGGCAATGGTCCACTGGGTGGAATTATGGTGGATGCAGGATTAGATGGTAAAGTTCGAGGTTATGTAGACAACCCAGAGGTGGAACTGCCACCAAATAAGAAGGGCAAATTAGATGTGGGTGGTGCTGTTGGTAAGGATGGTTTCCTATACGTGGTTAGGGATGTGGGTTATGGCTATCCCTATTCGAGTACAGTAGAGTTGGTTTCTGGTGAAATAGGTGATGACATCGCTCACTATCTGCTAAATTCGGAACAAACCCCATCAGCGCTGGTGGTTGGTGTATTCGTAGGTGCTCAAGGGGTCACTGCGGCTGGGGGTATTTTAATCCAAGTTATGCCTAAGGCAGCAACGGATGAGGCATTAGTTCAAACTTTGGAATCTCGCATTACCAAACTATCAGGTTTTACACCACTGCTCCAAGCTAACCAGACCTTACCAGAGATTTTTGAACAGTTGCTGGGGGATATGGAGCTAGAGATTTTTCCAGAAACCCAGATGCTGCATTTTAACTGTGGTTGCTCCTTTGACCGGATGTTGGGGGCTCTGAAAATGCTGGGAAAAGAGGAACTTCAGGATATGATAGAAAAAGACGGTGGCGCTGAGGCAACTTGTCATTTTTGCTCAGAGGTCTATCATGCCAATCCCGATCAACTATCTCAATTGATAAAAGAATTGTAAACTCAGTAGCTACTGGACTTCCTACTGTAACTGGAAGATTAGAATCCTGACTTGTAAAGGATTGCAAGAAATATGGATCAGCATATAAACTCAACCAGAATTATAAGAACACTACTATAAGATAGGGTGTAGACTCTATATGTGTAAGGTGGGTAAAATCTCAACAACTGAGGTTGCTGTAAACAACCTGCTGTCTTCCGGTGTAGGGAGTGTGGAAGTGAATTATGACCAGAAATAGAGAATTTCCAGACCGTTGGCCAAC
>NZ_JAAHIE010000016.1:0-29479 GCF_010671945.1 Moorena sp. SIO4E2 | reverse complement strand
GAAAAACAGTTGAGGTTATCAAACTGGAACTTAGCATTTCGCGAAGCAGTACGATTGACCTATGTGGACAATGACTACTGGGCTACGGCTAAGTATAACCAGCTAACGGATAAGATTAAGATGGGACGGGAAGACTCGGCTAAGCTGGATAAGGCTTATGAGCTGAGTAGAAGTGGCAATATAGAGAAGATCCTGGCAGCTATTGAAAAAGCTAAGGAAATCACAGAGCAAAGTTATGCTTACAAAGAAGCTCAGGATTTAATTAAAGACTCTGGCAACAAGCTGGTGGAGATTGCTCAGAACAAGCTAGAGCAAGGTAAGTGGTCCGAAGTTCTTGACATTGCCTATAAACTTCCCGAAACGATTAAAGTACCTGAACTCAAATCGGATTTAATTGACCTAGCTCATGCCCTATCTCGTGCTGAGTCTGGTACAACCTGGGATTTAGAAGAAGCGATCGCATCTGCCCAAAAGCTGGGATCAGAACGTCCCCTATATAAGAAAGGGCAGCAATTAATTAGCCGTTGGCAACGAGAAGTAGAAGATGTGGCGCGACTTGAGCGAGCCAGAACCTATGCTACCTCGGGTTTACCTAGTGACTTAAGACTGGCAGTAGCTGAAGTGGAACAGATCCCTCGTGGTAATCCCCGCTATGAGGAAGCACGGGGCGAAATTCGAGATTGGACTCGTCAAATTCAGCTGATCGAAGACAGGCCATTCCTGGAACGGGCAGCACAACTGGCTAGTTATGGCAGCATTGATTCTTTGCAAGCTGCTGTTCAAGAAGCCCGTAAAATTTCCCGAGGTCGTAGTCTTTACCAGGAAGCTCAAAGTAAAATTAATCAGTGGTCTAGAAGTATCCAGCAGCAAGAAGACCAACCTTATTTAGACCAAGCACGCACTCTGGCAATCCGGGGTGATCTATATGCAGCCGTGGCAACTGCCCAACAAATTAAGGCAGGTCGGGCTCTGTACAATGAAGCCCAAAGCAAAGTCAGAAGCTGGAAGTTAGAACTAGAGGGTCAGCAGCGTTTACGGGAAGCTTACCAAATTGCTGAGGCTGGAACTCCACAAGCCCTAAGAAAAGCGATTCGAGTAGCTAGGCAAGTGCCAACCTCAACCAAATCCCGTAGCGAGGCGAGAACAGTAGTCAATCGCTGGAGTTACAAAATCCTATCCATAGCCAGAAGTCGTTCTGCCTATAACCTGTCTGAATCCATTGCGATCGCAAACATAGTTCCGTCTGGTACTCGCCCTTACCAGGAAGCCCAACGGCAAATTCAATCATGGCGCAAGATTTTAGCCCCACCTCCCCCACCTCCTGTGCCCGTAAGACGACCAAGACCGGTTCCGCCTCCATCTCCCCCACAAGTGGTGATCCCGAAACCAGCTCCCTCCCCACCATCAGTGGTAAAACCATCATCAGTGGTCAAACCGCCATCACCGGTTCGCTCCTTCCCAATTGTGGTTCCACCACCGGAAGTGACCTCACCATCGGGTATCGTCAAACCACCGACTCAGTTAGAGCCGCCCAGGTTTAATCCCCCCGCTGGTAGGAAGATTGAGTTGATTGATGCTGACTCTTAAGAGTTTCCGAGGGTAGTACAACCGGCTAGGAGCAAACCTGTGGAAATTGAACAAAAATGAGCGACGCATTCCCCCACCACGAGAACGCAGGTGGGGGTCAAGGAGCGGCAAATTGTGATATAATTGAATTATCTTGAGTGGTACGGCAAAGGGCAGAACGAGATTCTGAGCAAACTGGAGGCACGACCTCTCACGATAGGGAAATTAAACCTGTTTTTCCTCGCTCTGTCGGTTTATAAACGTCAGACTCTAGGTGAAAGTTTCTAAGCATAAGCCCCACAGCGGAAGCGATGCAGAGGTGCGACCCGTGGCGAATTTAATTCGCCTACGGAAAGCGCACCATTACGGTCTTGGGGAGGCAGCGCGGTCTTGGGGGTTCCCCCCATGAGCGACTGCCGTGGTTTCCCCCACTCGCTATTGCATCAAGACAACGACTTGGGGGAATAGTCCAGCAAAAGTCCTGGCAACAGGCGCGAGAATGCCGCCTGTCGCGAGGGATAAAACCTTGTAATTAAGACGGATACCCACACCATGAAAACTCAGGTGGGGGAAGCATTCAGAATTAAAAATTCTTAATATTAAATGGAGTGAATTCCATTTAATATAGAAGACTTTAACTTGTCATCAACCATCAAGTCCCGTCTTGACCAGTTCATTCATGCTCCCCAAACTGAATTCACCCTCATTCTGCTAATTCTACTTTCGGTAGTTCTAGTGGTTGTTGAAGCAAGTCTAGAGGGTGCAGGTTTCATATATGGACTGGTCTATGTAAGCGAAGAGCTACTGACGGGCATATTTATCGTAGAACTAACAATCCGCTACCTAGTGGCAAGAAACAAACGTCGGTTCTTGCGTCACTACTGGCTGGATATTGTTGCTGTGCTGCCTTTGTTCCGGGCATTCCGCTTATTGCGAGTTTTACGGATGTTAAGGCTGCTCAGAGTCGGAATTTTGGTAAACCGTAACCTCAACCGTATCTCTTCCTCACTGGCTGCCAGTATTAGTGCTCAGATTGGAGTTTTTCTGATTATCGGCTTAATTATATTAGTCGGTGCTTTAGGGATGTATTTGCTGGAGGGAGGACAAAATGAGTCATTTGCTTCCCTAAGAGACTCATTATGGTGGAGTTTTTTTACCCTAATCTCAGGAGAACCCATTGGTGGTGAACCCCAGACTGATGCTGGGCGTCTGATTACCCTCATGGTAGTCATTGGCGGGTTAACCATGTTTGCCGTCTTCACTGGTGTAGTGTCAGCAGTGATGGTGCAACGACTTAGAACAGTCATGGAGGTGAAATACTTGGAACTGGATGAACTGCGCAATCACATTGTTATCTGCGGCTGGAACCGAGGTGGTCACCTACTCATTGAGGAACTCCAGGCAGACTCTGAGCTCAAGCACTATCCAATGGTGGTTGTGGCAGAGTTTACCGACACACCAGAGTGGGAACTCAAGGGAGTTAACCGTTCCCAAATATATTTCTATATTGGTGATTACACTACTATTGATGTCCTCGAAAGTGTGGGGATCTATCATGCCTCACGGGCAATCCTCCTTGCTGATTCTACCCGTCCTCGAAGTGACCAAGACCGGGATGCACGGACAGTCCTAGCTGCCTTGACCATTGAAAAACTCCAACCCGGAATCTACACTTGTGCTCAACTCCTTGACCGGAAAAACAATGTCCAACTGCGAGTAGCGGGAGTTGAAGATGTTATTGTTGTTGATGAACTAGCCAGTCACTTAATCGCTACCTCAGCTCGGAACCTAGGGGCTGTAGATGTGCTGGCAGAGTTGCTAACTGTGCAAGTGGGAAACCAATTCTACAAAATTGTTTTACCACAGAGGTGGGTTGACATTTCGTTTTGGGAAGCTGCTCGGCGGTTGAAAGAGGAGTTTGATACAACGTTGATCGCAATAGAGCGCCATAGCAATGGAAATCGGGAAACCCTAATTAATCCCCCCAAAGATCAAACACTACTGTCTGGCGATCACTTAGTGATTATTGCTCGTAGTTTGCCGAAAATTGGGGTTCCAGTCCGGTGAAGTCTCAACTTGTCGGCAGGTTTTTATGGTGCGATCGCAAGTTCATATCCCCCTTCAGTTTACCATGATTCCGACGTTTTAAACCCACATTCCGCTTGTCTTTATCTAGATACCCTATCTGGGCAGTTACAATTTTTTAAAACTTACTTCCCTGGCACTTCAAAATTAAACCTCCTCTCCGTAATTGGTACAGGGCTATTTCATTCTAGATGGTAAGATAAGATGCTTTGGCACAACAGGGAGCATGTCACAAATGCCGAACATTTGTACTAAATCTTATGCCCCCTCATGGGTTTAAGCTTGCTGTGATGGTACATAGTTCATTTGTTCTGCAACGCAAGACCTGCTCCCGGCACAAGGGCACAAGAGAATCAACATCAATGGGTCAAATTGCTATTTTAGAAGCCTTTTCTGATTTACCAGATGCTCGATTAGGGCAGCGGATGTTGACACGAGCGTGGCTATATGTCTGGCTATCTTTACCCTAGCAGTAGCTGCAGGGAATAAAAGATTTTTAGCGTACGCTGATTGGATTGAAACAATCGTGAGGAGTTGAGCCAATTGTTTCAAGTCAACCGACTGCCATCATACAGCACAATCCGCCGAGTGTTACTGAACATGGTAACTAATGATTATTCAGCTTCGCTCGCTTGCTTTTTCGAGTACACTCCGGAAGCGGGAGAGTCAAGCTAGAAAAGAAGCTGACCTCAAGCAGCAAGAACAAGAAAATCCAACAGCATCAGCAGTCGGCTCAAAAGCTACTGTTGCAGTTAGGGCAACAGGACTTCGCCTGTGCTGCTGATGCCTTCAGGGCAGGGGAAAAGTTGAATCAACAGTTGCGTTATCATGCGCTTGTCTCAGCTCGAAGTCGTGCCACATCCTTACTACCACAAACCGGGACGACCGCGAATAGGACAACCTCCAGACGGCTATCACTATCGTCTCCAAGGGACTTTGAAAGTTAAACAAGAGGTGGTTGCCCTGGCTCGAAGAAGGGCGGGACGGTTCGTTCTTGCCACCAATGTCTTGGAGTCGAAACAACTTAGCCCAGAGGAGATCCTCTGTGAGTACAAAGGGCAACAATGCACTGAGAGGGGTTTCCGTTTTCTCAAAGACCCGATGTTCGTATGCCTACAGTGTCTTTCTCAAAACTCCTAAACGGGTAGCCGCCAACGCACATGGTGATGGGTCTGTGTTTGTTGGTTTATACTCTGGCTCACAGAGCCTTACGCCAAGCTCTCAGCAGAACCAAACAAACCATTGACAATCAATTAGGTAAGCCGACGGCTACCCCAACAATGCGTTGGGTGTTTCAGTGTTTTCAGTCGATTCACATAGGTCTTGTTGATGGAGTTCAACAGATTATCAACTTAACCCAAGAGCATCAAGGGATTCTACAGTTTCTCGGTGCTCCCTGCCAAAAATATTATTTGTTGATCTGACCCACCTGCGGAATGTGGGGTACATTAGTCCTATTGATTGCGATATTTTAGCTGGCTTTGAGCAAAAGAAACAGAAGTCGTTGCGTTCCCGTAGCGTCGGCAAAGCCGCATCGCAATTAACAGCTGATTCGTAACGTAAATCTCAAAAAGTCTGAAAGCCTTGGTATGATTGTCTTTTGGTTATTAAATAGTTCAGTTTTGCTATTGTAGCGCAAGCCTTATCCTACAAGGTTTAGTGCGAATTTACGAATCAGCTAGTCTTTATCGGTTATCATTATAGATACCGATAAACTTCGCCAAAAGTTAAATAACTGCTTGGCTACTTCTGTTACTGTTTAATTTCATCTAATTCAAATTCATGACCTTAGGTAAGTCCGAACCGAACCAGATTGATAAAATTAATCGCAAATTACCAAAACTAAATACCACCCACCAACCTCTCGTTTCTGAAGAAGAGATGCGCCAAGCGGTACGGACTTTACTGTTAGGATTGGGAGAAGACCCAGACCGCGAAGGCTTGAAAGATACTCCTAAAAGAGTGGTCAAAGCCTTAAAATTTCTGACTTCTGGCTATCATCAATCTTTAGACGAACTCCTCAACGGGGCAGTATTTCACGAAAATACCAATGAAATGGTCTTAGTTCGGGACATTGACCTATTTAGCTCCTGCGAACACCATATCTTACCTATTCTCGGTCACGCTCACGTCGCTTATATTCCCGACGGTAAGGTAATCGGACTGTCAAAAATTGCTCGTATTTGTGAAATGTACGGACGACGTTTGCAGGTACAGGAAAGATTAACTGCCCAAATTGCCGATGCCCTTCAAGGATTATTAAAACCAAAAGGGGTGGCGGTAGTAGTGGAAGCAAGCCATATGTGTATGGTAATGCGAGGAGTCCAAAAACCTGGTTCTTGGACTGCCACTAGTGCGGTTAGAGGCGTATTTGCAGATGATCCAAAAACCCGTCAGGAGTTTATGAGTTTAATTCACTACAACCGTTCAATGCATTAATTAATTCGCGTGACAGCATGAGAGATGGGTATAAAGCTCATCTCTTTTTTTGATACAATAATTATCGTTATCAACAAAACTGCTTATGATTATTGCTGTCGCCAGTCCGACCGGTGGCGGTAAAACCCACTGGATTGGTCAACAAATAGCCCAAACCAATAAACCTGTAGGTTATTTCAGTCCTCAAACTGATTCCGTACCCATTGATGCAATATATCTCCAAAGTGAATACCCTCAACTAAAACTTTATCAGACAGGGGAAGAAGCGGAATTAGACAAAACCATAACTTATCTAGAGATTCCCTGGTATTTGGATTTAGCCGGAATTGAACCTTTACTGCAAACTTTGAACCCCCATCGAGTAGCCATAATCCCCGGCGATACAGATAGTACAGAGTTAAATACTTGGGCGGATGAAGTTATTCCAGGAAATAACATCAGTAAGCCAACCACAGCTTTGCAGATTCATCGGGGGGTTTTGACGGGGGAAATTGTAGATTTTGATAGTTTAGCTACTTTTTGGCTGGAACTTACTCAAGGTGCTTACGGTGAGGTAGCTCGGGTAAAAGGAATTTTCGACCTAGTGGATGGACAAATTTATTATGGTGACTTCATACTAGGGGAATCGGAATTAGCATTTAAACCTTTAAAATTACCCCGTTGGTTAAATGGTAAACCAGATCGTTTTAGTGGTTTTGAAATAGTAGGTAGTAATTTAGATAAAGCTGAAATTGTTCAAACTGTCCGAGATTGCTGTCTTCCCGAATCGGCAATTAATTATTACCAACAACAAGTAAAAGAGTCTTTAGAAAGTGAACCAGAGGTAGAAGTGGTATGAAAATAGCAGTGATATCTTGTATCCATGGTAATTATGCAGCTTTAGATGCAGTTTTACTGGATATTGACGAACAAAAAGCAGAAAAGATTTATTGTCTGGGGGATTTAGTGGGTTATGGTCCCTATCCTAATGCAGTGGTGGAACAAATTCGTTCTTTAGATATTCCCACTGTACAGGGTTGTTGGGATGAAGATATTGTAGAAGGACTAAATGCTTGTGAATGTAGTTATCCTTCCCTGTTGGCGGAAAAAAGAGGTAAAATTGCCCACGAATGGACAAATAAGCACGTCAATGCCGAAGTTAGGGAATATTTAGCCCAACTACCCCATACCTACAAAGAAGATAATCTCTGTTTCGTACATGGTAGTCCTAATAGCAACCACGAATATTTGTTACCCGAAATGGATGCTTTCACTGCTTTAGAAAGAGTTCTCTCCAGCGATGCAGATATATTATTTTGCGGACATACCCACTTTCCCTATGTCCGCACCCTAGATTCTGGACAATTACAGGTTAAAGTTCGTCAACCCAGTGGAAACGAACAACCAACCATAAGTTTTAATACTCCCCTGAAGCGAATTATCAATGTCGGTTCGGTAGGCGAACCCCGTCATGGTCGTCCCAATGCTACCTATGTTATCTATGACACGGAAACACAAGCAGTAAACTTGCGGGAAGTGGAGTATGACTATCAAACAACCTGCGCTGCCATCTTAGATGCTGGTTTACCACCGATTTTCGCTTGGCGTTTGGCTAGAGGTTTGGAATTTGCCGAAAAAGCCGACGATCCTACTCATGTGTGTGAGAGGTAAATTAAATTACTTAAATATTTAAATTGAAAATCAATGTGGGCAATTTTAAGCGGAATTGAAGGAAATATCGCAGCTTACGAAGCAGTGTTGGCAGATATCAAACGCCAGCGCGTTAAGGTGGAAGCATTGTATATTCTGGGCGATATCGTAGCAGCTAACCAAGATAGCGAACAAGTAATTAAACGAATTCAGAATCCTTTACCTGGAGAATTAGAACCCCAAGTATGCTTCGGCTGGTGGGAAGAACAATGCTTTGCTTTACACGGTTTGGGTTCGACAGCAGAACCGACAGAATTAATCGAGCGCTTTGGTAAAGAAACCGCTAAACTTCTTTGGGATTCGGTATCTCGCGAAACCGTACAGTGGTTACGCAACTGTCATTTTGGCTTCTTTGAATTAGATTGTTTGTTAATTCACGGTAGCACTGTTAGCGTCAGCGATGAGTTAACCCCCGAAACCTTACCCTGGCAAATGCTAGACCGCTTGCAAAGAGTCCAGGCAAATCATCTCTTTTGTGGTCGTTCGGGTCAAGTATTTGAATATCAACTACAAAGAGGTTCAGTAAATAGTTCGGTGATGACTTTAGATCGCCAGCAACCCGTGCAAACTATTACTGCACCCAAAAGAAGAGTTGTTGGTGTAGGAAATGTAGGCAAAGAACTAGGAAAGGCTATTTATACGCTTTATAGTCCAAACAGCGATTTTCTGGAGTTTAAAACAGTTTTTTATGGCAATAAAAAGGGATCTGGTAATTAGTTTCAGGTTACTAAAGGTATGGCTAAGTGCAAAAACAGGTAGTCGGAGACAACTTTCTGGAAAATGAGATGATAATTGCTATAGTAAAAAATATTATTGCTGAATCGGTGACGGCTTAGAAGCTACCTTGATTTGGAATTTTGAAATCAGCAATGAGAGCAACCAAGGCATGTGACGCTTGATCAGGACAATCAGCTTGCCGTAGTTTGTTATTACCTGTTCCCGTTGTCGTCGGGAAATAGCTTTAACAATTTGTTTGGCAGTTTGATCAGCAGAAATCAGAAGCCTGGGGGAAATAGGATCCTCCCAGTCTGAATGCCAAATTCCCTGATTGTCTAGCTGACGAATTTCAGTAGCAACGTACCCTGGACAAATGTGTGTGACCGACACCCCATCGGGAGCCAACTCTTGAGACAACGACTCACACAAAGCCCGCATCGCAAATTTGCTCATACTATAGGGAGAATCGCCACTCAAGGCAACGTAACTTTTTACGCTACTAATGATGACCAGTCTTCCTTTAGTTTTCTTGAGGTCATCTAAGGTGGCGTAGATGGTACTCAGTACCCCAAAAACATTGGTTTCCCAAAGACGTCGATAGTCATTCACCCTGAGGTTTTCGACATTACCCTTCAAAGAGGTGCAACTATTAGCCAGATATCTTACTAAGCCTTAGCAAACTTTACTAAAGTTAAGTATACTAGATTTAGTAAGGTTCACGGTCAATGAAAAAATATGTCACTCCAAAAGAGGCAGCCGAGCACCTCGGAGTCTCGATCTCAACTCTTAGGCGGTGGGACAAAGAGGGGNACACCTTTCCCTGGAGTAATCAACCTCAGTTTCCGTAGCGTCGGCCGTTCCCGTAGCGTGCGCCCATGGGCAATGGGCAATGTCAAAAATTGGCAGCTTTTGAAGATAATACAGGAGACTGAAAGGCAGTAAATCATCAGAAGCATTCAGCCAGCTTAGTAGGAGTATAAACAAGGATTGGTGGATTCTTTCGCCAATTTTTTCGAAAAATTCCTGAAAAATCAATTATCATGAATCGAAGCTCCTGAATCGAAGCTCCTGACTCCTGAATCGGAGGATAGTTGGTTATGTCGAATTAATCAAGCTTTAGGGAATTCTCATAAAACATCTTCCTAGCTTCATTAAGCTGGTCTTCATTTAAATTTCATGGTTATGACAGCAGGGAACCAGCGAACCAGGGGAGCAGGGGAGAGGGTTTGAGTTTTTTTTTCCTAACTGAATAATATCCAATTTAAATGCCCAACAGCTGAAAACAAAATCTAGGATTGGAAAAGGGCTACGCCCAACAGCGTTCGCCCTATAGACTTCCCGAGAATTATCTTCTAGAAAGCACCTCGCTTTCAAAATCTTCTCGTGTAGAAAATATTTCAAAAACTCTGTCCATGCTGGTCAGTTCAAATAACATTTTGATTTGCTCATTAACTGAGCAGATAGACATGGTGCTCCCAGCAGCACGAACAGTTTTAAGAGCAAGTACCAACGCTCCCAAACCAGAACTATCCATAAAAGTAACATCTTGAAAATCAATCAAAATAATATCTCCTCCAGCTTGCACCAGCTGATTAACCTCTTCACGAAAACTGGCAGCTTTTGTACCATCTAGAATGCCGGAGGGTTGAACTACTTTAAGAGTACTACTCATATACCAAGTTAAGCTAGTTACAAACATATACTGACTTTGCTAGTATAGCCGTGACAATTCATTTCAGCCAGACTTTGTTTGCAGAATAGGTATTGAGCTGACCCACGCCCTACCCTACTACTACAGCACTAATCGCTTCTTTCAGGATTAGCCTCACCGATAAAGAGCATAGTAAACTTGAATTTGGGATGAATTTGGGGGCTAATAACGGGGGCTTATAACGGGGGCTAATAACGAAAAGCAAGATTTGAACCCATCTACCCTTAGTGCTATCCGTGGTGTCCGCTCGGGTCTTCACGGTTCCATCCCCTAAGCCCACTCCCCCAAGAACTCCCAATATACACTAGAATTCCCTTGACAGAGCCCCAAACTATCCTGAAACCATGTCCAATTCAAATCCCATTCCAGTAGTAGTAAACGGTGCCGCCGGAAAAATGGGTCGAGAGGTGATTAAGGCTGTATCTGTTGCCCAAGACATAACCCTAATCGGTGCCATTGATACCAATCCTAAGTATCTAGGTCAAGACGCCGGAGAAGTTGCCGGGTGCGAACCAGTTGAAATTCCCATTCTCAATGACCTGCAAGCCAATCTAGTTCTGGCTACCCAAGAAAAAACCCAAGGGGTGATGGTAGACTTTACCCACCCTGACAGCATATACGACAACATCCGAACTGCGATCGCATACGGTGTCCGGCCTGTAGTTGGCACCACTGGTCTGAGTCCCGACCAAATCAAAGACCTCTCGGAATTTGCTGAAAAAGCCAGCACTGGCTGCCTAATTATCCCCAACTTCTCCATTGGTATGGCATTACTGCAACAAGCAGCTGTGCAAGCCTCCCAATACTTTGACCACGTAGAAATCATCGAACTCCATCACAACCAAAAAGCCGACGCTCCCAGCGGTACTGCCATTCAAACCGCCCAACGCATGGCTGGAGCAGGTAAAACCTATAATCCGGCAATGGTAGAAGAAACCGAAAAACTAAAAGGTGCGAGGGGAAGCATTGCAGAAGACAACATTCGGATTCATAGCGTGCGTTTACCTGGCTTAATTGCTCACCAAGAAGTCATCTTCGGTGCCCCTGGTCAAATCTACACCCTACGTCACGACACCAGCGACCGTTCCTGCTATATGCCAGGAGTACTGCTCGCGATTCGCAAAGTTACCCAGCTCAAGGGTCTACTATATGGGTTAGAGAAAATTTTGTGACCAGTTATTGGTTATTGGTTATTGGTCATTAGTCATTAGTCATTAGTCATTCGTGATTTGTCAAAATTGAGATCAATCACAACAAATCTAAAAACTAAATACTAAATACTAAGTAACTAAAGACTAAGGACTAAGAACTAAGTACAAAACCCATGCTAATTCCCATCACTCGCGAGAAGTTTGAACAAATCGTTCCCGTCCTAGCTACAGGACTCCAGTATCGCTACTACTGGGGTAAGTTTCGAGATTTTTTAAGGCGACTGTTAATTTCTCTAATCGCAGTCGTTGTGATTTTAATTTTAGCTTTGATTCTTGGTTCAGGTTTTGCTCCCTTCCGCGTGTTATTCGAGATCACTGCAGGGCTTTACTGGTTGTGGGGTCCTGTATATTGGGCAAGTATGCGGAACCTGAAGCTGCGCCGATATGCCTATAGCGGATTCTGGCAGGGTCGAATCGAGGATGTATTTGTGACGGAGGAGTTGATTGGTACAGAAGAACAAGTCAATCAGCAGGGTGAGTTGGTAATTGTGGAACACCGGGAGAGACGGTTAAATCTAGAAGTGGAAGATGAAACTGGATTTATGAGTCAGCTGCAAGTTCCCCTACAACGCCTCCACAAAAATATTTCACCTGGACAAATTGCTCAGATGTTGGTCATGTCCAATCAGCCTGACTTAGGCAAGATTGCCCAGACCAGTGATATTTATATTCCTAGCTTAGACATTTGGGTAAATGACTATCCTTACCTGCAACGAGATGTCTTTGTCCAAGTTAGTCGTAAATTGAGGGATGAAGAGCGCTCTTATTCGAGACAACGTCCCCGTAGTTCTAGGCGTCGAAGGTCTTATTAAGGATTAACGGTGTGCGGCTCGTTCGTGCCTAGGATCCTCTAGTTTCTAGAGGGGTAGTGGGATTCGTTGGCTAGAAACCATACCCTACACCCCACACCTAGTAAGGCTAACAAGGCTGCTTATCACCCCGTCAGATAAATGCTATTTGACATCTCCCCCGGTTAAAATACGGGGGATTCTACAGCGATGCAGCGCGGTCTTGGGGGTTTCCCCCATGAGCGACTGCATCAAGAAAGGTTGTTACGAGGCGGGTTAAAACCGCGCCTCTTCACTTCTTGTTCGGTCTAAACCGATATGAGAGTGTCAAACTCCCCTACCCACCTTGGTCAGAATTTAATCTAACTGTGTGGTTACTTTTCGCCATCAATTGCCTAGCCATTTTAAGTTATACCTCTTTTTTTGACGGTTTCCATCTTTTGGGTTTTTCACCATTTTTTTTGAGAGGTTAGTGGACAGTAGGCAAAAGTATCACAAAGCTTGGCCATTGCCTCAAGTAATTTGCTATACTTTAACTATGTTCTTAGTGCCACGATCTTGTGTCAATTAAATAAATTTCCCGAAAACCAAGGGTTTTGTAGTGACATTGGATCTGGTTTACGCACTTTCATGGCGCACGAGGAATATTTCTTCGTGAAGCGCGGAGATACCCCCTGGCGCTCGTAATCAGCTGGCATTGGCGGGCTAAGGTCTACCTTGGTAGATTTTGGTAGCTAAAAAGTATCGGCTATCGTCGTCAAGGTAAAACGCTTTACTGGTATACGACTTATTATAACTTATTCGCGCGCAGACACTGCGGGGTTTACCCCGTCGTGTCTGTTTAATCCTCCCTTTAGAAAAGGGAGGCTCTCACATTCCCGGATGTTTTGGTAGACTTGGGTTCAGAACCAGACACCACAGGAGCGCTAGAATTCAAATCCAACTCTGGATGGTCTTCTGCGACTTGCTGCAAATTCCACTGATTCTTAAACAATAGCACTGGACGTCCCCAATTATCTTTGACTGTCACGGTATTAAACAAACGCCCAGCCTTTTCCAAGGCTTCCCAGCCACCGGCTACCCAACGAGCCACACTATAGGGCAACATATCCAACCTGGTCTCTACGCCATACTCATTTCTGAGGCGAAACTGCACTACTTCAAATTGCAACTGTCCCACTGCTGCCAGAATTGGGTCCCGCTTCGACTCATCAACGGAATACATAATTTGCACAGCCCCTTCTTCCCGCAACTCCTTCACCCCTTTCTGGAACTGCTTAAACTTAGAGGGATTAGGATTCTTCAAATAAGCAAACAACTCTGGGGAAAAGCAAGGAATCCCTTCATACTCCAACTTCTTACCGTTGTAAATCGTATCCCCAATAGCAAACACCCCTGGATTATTCAAACCAATCACATCCCCGGCATAGGCAACATCAATGGATTCTCGGTCTTGAGCAAACAGCTTTTGGGGTCTTGACAAACGGACGGTTTTACCAGTGCGAGCATGGCTGACAGTCATATCCTTTTCAAACTTACCCGTACACACCCGCACAAAGGCCACCCTATCCCGGTGCTTGGGGTCCATATTCGCTTGCAGCTTGAACACAAACCCACTAAAGTCTGGATAAGTGGGAGGAATCTCGCCCACTGTGGATTTCCGACTTTCTGGTTTCATGGCATAGTCTAAAAAAGCATCCAGAAACAGCTGCACCCCAAAATTAGTCATGGCACTGCCAAAGAACACAGGGGTCATTTGACCAGAATGAATCAGCTCTAAATCCAGCTCTGGACCAACACCATCGATAATTTCCAACTCTTCCTTTAGTTGATAATATAAGTCTTGTTCTAGCAGCTGTTCAATCTGGGGGTCTCCCAAATTAACTACCGTATTCTTCGCCTCCCGGGAGCCGTGAGCGATGCGTTCAAACAAGTGGATTTGTTGTTCTCGACGGTCAAAAACTCCTTTAAAACGATCGCCCATGCCAATCGGCCAGTTGACCCCATAGGTTTGTAACCCTAGTTCCTGCTCAATCTCATCGAGGAGTTCTAGGGGTTCTCGTGCGGGACGGTCAAGCTTATTGACAAAGGTAAATATAGGAAGCGATCGCATTTTGCACACTTCAAACAATTTGCGGGTTTGGGGCTCTAGACCCTTTGCCGCATCAATCAGCATCACCGCATTATCAGCTGCTGCCAGAGTGCGATAGGTATCCTCACTGAAATCTTGGTGTCCGGGTGTGTCGAGTAAATTAATCTGACAGTCCTCATAGGCAAACTGCAACACCGTCGAGGTAATCGAAATTCCCCGTTGTTGCTCCATTTCCATCCAGTCCGAGGTGGCCTTGCGCTGAGCTCGCCGTGCCTTCACTGCTCCGGCTTCATGAATTGCTCCACCATAGAGTAACAATTTTTCTGTCAATGTGGTTTTACCCGCGTCCGGGTGGGAAATAATCGCAAAGTTACGGCGGTGTTCAACAGCGTTGAGCAATTCTGCTTCAAGTTCAGTGGACATCCAAAAAGACTAGATAGGGGACTTTCGTTTAATTCTGACATAATTCTCTATATATTATAGCGTTTCTGATAGTAATGACCTACACAGGTTTGTTTCCCTATTCCCTACTTCCTACCTGAGAGGGGTATATTTTTTACATCCGGGTCAAACCTGGTACTTCACCTCAGGATATAAACCGGAAAACAACGAATCAATGATAATTTTTAACGACCAATAGGTATATTTATCTATGCCCCACACGACCCACCCGGTCACCCCACACTCACGTCTTTCTTAAAGACCTACCCAGCCAGCCAATTTTCCTATTCCTGTTTTTCCATTTATTGTTACCATAATTCTGCTATAACTCTAATAACTACTAACGAATCAATGGCGTGTTTTCATCACTAATTTTGGACGGAATTCACGACCTATAGTATACGAATATAAACGCTAAAATACTGGTAAGTTAAAATCAAATATATTATCGAAATCAAGGAGCTAAGCTATGGTGTATGACCAGAGAAATAACATCGACTATGAACCAGACAAACGCAAGCTGTTATCAGCATTATGTCACGGAGCAATTTTCATTAGTGCTTCATTTATCTCCGTGTTAATTCCCCTGGCTATCTTGTTAATATCCGATGATCAAGTAGTCCAAGAGAATGCTAAAGAGTCCCTTAATTTTCACTTTAATGTATGGTTATACGGGATAATTTTTGGGGCTTTGACTTTTCTCCTAATTGGTTGGCTTTTCCTGCCTCTGTTATTTCTGTTCAGTTGGGTACTACCGATTATGGCAATTCTCAAGATTCTTGGGGATCCCAATGTATCCTACCGCTACCCATTTATTTTCCGTGTGATTTAAACTAGCGCTATGGTTTGTGGGAATCCTGTTGGGGTGACTGGCTATGGGGTGAGCGGGTGTGGGGTGTGGGAAAACTGAAGAAAATCCTGGGATCGAGGGGTGAAATGTAACGAAATGCAAAGTATAATTAAAACAACACCCCTAAGCGAAAAATTTACAGTATTACCATCACATGCGAGTTGCGATCGCTGGAGCCGGACTAGCAGGGCTTTCCTGTGCTAAATATCTAATAGACGCTGGTCACACCCCGATTGTCCTAGAACGTCGAAATGTTTTAGGCGGTAAAGTGGCAGCCTGGAAAGATCAAGATGGAGACTGGTATGAAACTGGTCTCCATATATTTTTTGGTGCCTATCCCAATATGCTGCAGCTAATTAAAGAACTGGGTATTGAAGACCGGTTGCAGTGGAAAGAGCACACCATGATCTTTAATCAGCCAAATCAACCTGGAACTTACTCCCGGTTTGACTTCCCAGATATACCAGCTCCGGTCAATGGGATTGTGGCAATTCTGCGCAATAACGACATGCTTACCTGGCCCGAGAAGATTCGCTTTGGGATAGGGTTGATTCCGGCAATGCTTCAAGGGCAAAAGTATGTGGAAGCAATGGACAAATACTCCTTCTCCGAATGGCTGAAAAAACAGAACGTACCACCGCGAGTAGAGAAGGAAGTCTTCATCGCCATGTCTAAGGCACTAAACTTTATTGGGCCTGATGAAATTTCGTCTACTATAATTTTGACTGCTCTTAACCGCTTCCTACAGGAAAAGAACGGTTCCAAGATGGCATTCTTGGATGGTTCTCCCACCGAGCGACTATGTCAACCAATAGTTGATTATATCACACAGCGGGATGGAGAAGTACGTTTGAATGCCCCAGTTAAAGAATTTTTACTCAATTCAGACAACACTGTCAGTGGGTTCTTGATCCGGGGATTGAATGGAGCGCCCGATCAAGTTCTCACAGCGGATGCTTATGTATCAGCTATGCCGGTAGACCCTTTAAAGCTGATGATCCCCAAACCTTGGGGTGAAATGGAATTTTTCAAACAGCTGGATGGGCTAGAGGGGGTACCGGTAATTAACCTGCAGATGTGGTTTGACCGCAAGCTGACGGATATTGACCATCTGTTATTTTCCCGATCACCCCTGCTTAGTGTCTATGCTGACATGAGCAATACCTGCAAAGAGTACGCTAATCCCGACCGCTCAATGTTGGAATTGGTCTTAGCGCCTGCTAAAGATTGGATTGGCAAATCCGATCTCGAAATTGTTAATGCCACCCTAGCAGAACTGGAGAAACTGTTTCCCAAGCATTTTGGTACTGATAACTCAGCTCAACTGCTAAAATACCACGTGGTTAAGACTCCCCGTTCGGTATACAAAGCAACACCAGGACGCCAGAACCACCGTCCGTCCCAAGAAACACCCATTGCCAATTTCTTCCTAAGCGGGGATTACACCATGCAACGTTACCTAGCAAGTATGGAAGGAGCCGTACTTTCTGGTAAGCTGACATCGCAGGCAATAAATAACAACAGCACTAGGCTTTCACAAACCAGCGCTCAACCACTAGCCGGCAATCAGAAACCAGAGATTGACACCCCGTTAGTCTCTTCACCCATGCCAAGGGCGAGTACTGAGGGCTGAAGGATGAAAGTTGAAAGCTTCCAATCTCCAACGTTGCTAAGAATGCTCCAACTGCCCAAATCTCAGCCCATGAGAAACCTGGCCTCCCGGTCAAAATCCTACGAATTATGCCGCCAGATTACTGCGAAGTACTCTAAGACGTTTTATCTTGGCACCTTACTAATGCCAGAAGCCAAACGTCGAGCCATCTGGGCAATATACGTCTGGTGCAGACGAACTGATGAACTAGTTGATGGTCCCCAGGCGGCTTTAACCACCCCTGAAACCCTAGAACACTGGGAAGAACATCTGCAATCTATTTTTGCGGGACATCCCATCGATGACTATGATGTGGCTTTGGTCGATACCCTAGAACGGTTTCCCATAGATATTCAACCCTTTCGGGATATGATTGCCGGTCAGCAGATGGATCTCTACCGTAGTCGCTATGAAACCTTTGATGAACTGAATCTTTACTGTTATCGGGTGGCGGGTACGGTGGGGTTAATGTCTAGTGCTGTACTGGGGGTTGACAACTCCACTAGTAAAGCACCCTGGGATCAGCAAACAAACTCCTATAATCCGGTGGGAGAAGCGATCGCATTAGGTATTGCCAATCAGCTAACTAACATCCTCCGAGATATTGGAGAGGATGCTAGACGAGGTCGTATTTACATACCCTTAGAAGATTTGGAACGGTTTGATTACACCGAGGACGATTTGTTCAAAGGTGTGGTTGATGACCGTTGGCAGGAACTGATGCGTTTCCAAATTCAACGGGCAAGGGATTACTATACCAAAGCAGAAAGAGGTATTAGAGCCCTAAGCCGTGACGCCCGTTGGCCGGTTTGGTCTGCGTTGATGCTCTATCAGAAAATTCTCAATGTGATTGAACACAATCATTACGATGTATTTAGCCAAAGAGCCTATGTACCCAAACTCCCTAAGATGTTATCCTTACCCATAGCCTGGCTGAGGGCACAAGTTCTATAGCATGCGCTATGGCAAATCCTTAATGGAAAATCTGTCAAAAAATCCCCATCCTAAATATCGATGGGTTTTTTTTTCCATTGACCATGGGCGGCAAAAAGCTGGGATACAAAAGGAAAATACTATCGATTCTATTTAATTGTGCTACAGATGCTTGGGATTTCAAAAGGAGAAGGGGGAAGGGGAAAAGGAATATATTTATAACCCTTTAAGCTTTCCCCTTTGGCGGCGCTGCATCGATTATAGCGGTTTCTAATTAGGGCAGGTGGCAAAGCGCTATAAGTCTATTAACTCAGATGTACTTCAGCAGTGGAAGCGCTATATATAATTTCTGAACTATGGTCGAACTTCCGAAGGGTTGGATTACATTAGCTCAAAGCTGAAGGCTGACGATGGATAAAGGTATCGATACGTCGTATAATCAGCAAGTCCAACCACTTTTGTCATATAGTAAGGAGATGTTCATGTTTGAACTGGATGTTGTTTATTTGGAATCCGAATACGCCCACAAAAGTCCTCAGGAAATATTGAAACTGGCTCTTGACAAATTTGACAACATCGCTATCTCTTTCAGTGGTGCGGAGGATGTGGTTCTTGTGGATATGGCATCCAAGATTAAGCCAGATGTGAAAGTGTTCTCCCTCGACACGGGTCGCTTGCACTCCGAGACTTACCAACTACTTGAGAAAGTCAGACAACACTATGGAATTCCACTAGAGGTGATTTTACCGGACGCTGATGCAGTGGAAGCACTGGTTAAACAAAAGGGGTTGTTCAGTTTCTACCAGGATGGTCACAAAGAGTGCTGTGGTATTCGTAAAGTGGCTCCGTTGCGTCGCCAACTGGCTAAGCTGGATGCTTGGATTACGGGTCAGCGAAAGGATCAGAGTCCTAGTACTCGTGCTAATATCCCTGTTGTCCAGGTAGACCAGGCGTTCTCGACCCAAGAACGAACCCTGATTAAATTTAACCCCCTAGCTAACTGGAGTTCTGAACAGGTGTGGAAATACATCCGCACTAATGATGTGCCTTACAATCAATTGCACGCTAAAGGTTTCGTTAGCATTGGCTGCGAACCCTGTACCCGCCCAACTCTTCCCAATCAGCATGAACGGCAAGGTCGCTGGTGGTGGGAAGGGCAGAAAGAAAAAGAGTGTGGCTTACACAACACTACAGAACAGGTAATGACGAACAGGGAACAACAAACAGTAAGGGTTTGAGCAACCCTCACGGAAATTAACAGACTAGGTAAAAAATTTCAGTTCAGGTACTTAAGCGTTGCGGCACAATCAATAAGTTGCGCTTGAAATCCTAATTTTTAGGTAGAAGTGGGGAGTGGCTTGTGATATTTTCTTTATTACGCTTTTGAAAAACAACTCAGTATTGAATACTACAGAATGAAAATCACTTTAGTTAAAAAAATCAACAAGGACGGTAATTTTTGTCGCAAGTGCGTCAATGTGGTAGAAAAACTTGAAAAAAAAGGACTGATGGGTCGCATAGACCAGATTGTCGTTGCTGATGAGCGTCAGCCATCTAGCGAGGGACTAAATTTAGCTGTAAAGCACGGGGTAGAAGCAGCCCCTTTCTTCATTGTTGATCATGAGGACGGTTCGACCCAAGTCTATAGCACTTATGTTCGTTTCTTCAAAGAAATCTTGAATCAGAAGACTTCTGAAAGGGAAGAGGTATCGGAGATCATGGATCGATACCCTGAACTAGATTTCATCTAAAAAACTGATTGCTGTAATCGTAACACTGGGGTGATCAGGTGATGTTAGCGTAGCTCGACGAAGTCCGGTGATGGAAATATATCGGTTCTCGATTGGTTCTCGGTTAATTACCAAAGCGCCATGCTATAGTCGCAGCTCGCTGACAATTCAACCAAAAAAGACCATGTAAGGAAACAACCAGGAGATTGATCATGAAAAAAGTTGTAGTTTTAGGCGGTGACGGATTTTGTGGTTGGCCCACAGCTCTCCATCTATCTGATACTGGTCATGACATTGTAATTGTTGATAACTTGTCACGACGCAACATTGATAATGAGTTGGAAGTGACTTCTTTAACTCCTTACCAGCCCATGTCCACTCGTTTGAAGACATGGCGTGAGGTTTCTGGCAAACAAATCCAGTTCTATAACTTCAATGTCGCGAAAGACTATGATCGCTTACTCAATCTATTGCTAACCTATCAACCGGATGTGGTGATTCATTTTGCCGAACAGCGGGCTGCACCTTATTCGATGAAGTCATCTAGCCATAAGCGCTACACGGTAGATAATAACTTGAATGCGACCAATAATCTCCTAGCTGCGATTGTGGAGTCGGGTTTGGATATACATGTGGTTCATTTAGGAACCATGGGAGTCTATGGTTATGGTACTGCTGGAATGAAGATTCCGGAAGGGTATTTAGATATCCAGGTGACTACGGATGAGGGGAAAATGATACAGCAGCAGATCTTGTATCCAGCCAATCCGGGCAGTATCTATCACATGACCAAAACTCAGGACCAGCTGTTTTTCTCTTACTACAACAAGAATGATGGGGTCCGCATCACTGACCTGCATCAGGGGATTGTTTGGGGAACTCAGACCAAGCAGACAAAGCTGGATGAACGGCTAATTAATCGCTTTGATTACGATGGAGACTATGGTACAGTCCTAAATCGGTTCCTGATGCAGTCAGCGATTGGTCATCCGTTGACGGTACATGGAACAGGGGGTCAAACCAGGGCATTTATCCATATTCAAGATACGGTGCGGTGTATAGAGTTAGCGATCGCAAATCCTCCGGCTTCTGGGGACAGGGTGAAAATCCTGAATCAGATGACCGAAACCCATCGGGTCCGAGATTTGGCACAGATTGTGTCTGATATCACTGGGGCGGAAATTGCCTATCTAGAGAACCCGAGAAACGAATCAGCGGAAAATGAACTGGCTGTGGAGAATAAATGTTTCTTGGAAATGGGTTTGAAACCAACCACCTTGGTTAAGGGTCTGATGCAAGAGGTAATCGAGATTGCTGCTAAATATGTCGATCGTTGCGATCGCTCGAAGATTATCTGTACATCACTGTGGCGGCAGAAGGGCAATGGGGTGAGTATGGCTGACGAAACTCCTGCTCAAACCACATCCGACAAAACGGCGGTGGGTGTAGGTGCCAGTTAAGAATTAGGTAGCGCGTAAGTGGGAGCACATCTTACCTTGAGCGGTCAGCTTTTTATGGTCAGTCTGGTTCTGTTGGCCTTGTAACTAATAGCTGATGACAAGGACAGCATGGGCGTAGCACCATTACTGACTGCTCAACGTATCTGAAACTCTGGCAATTTTAATAAGTTCATCAGTAGTCAAAGGTGTTGCTACCCTAAAACTAGTTGATCCCATTCTCTGTTATGTATCAAACTGACCCCCCTCGTCCGGCCAAGGAAACCCTACCGACGATGTATGATCTCCCTAGTGAAGATCCAGAGGAACCAGGTTTGCCAGACGAGTTTCACGATTTTCAACCTCAGCTATTACGGGAGACTTTCTGCCCACCGAGTTACCCAAGGGATCAGATCTTTGTGGGGACTGACTTGAATCTGTACTATGATGTTCGTCATCCTCAATGGTACAAGCGACCGGATTGGTTTGGAGTAGTTGGGGTGTCTCGGTTTTATGAACAGCGAGACTTACGGTTGAGTTATGTGATGTGGCAGGAAGGGGTCAGTCCATTTATCGTAGTGGAGTTGCTCTCTCCAACTACGGAATCAGAAGATTTAGGGCAAACCCTACGGGAGATTGATCAACCGCCAAGTAAGTGGGAGGTTTATGAACGTATCCTTCGTATTCCTTATTATGTGGTGTTTAGCCGATACACCAATGAGTTAAGAATTTTTGAGTTGAAAGGCTTCAACTATCAACAGGTAAGATTGGAAAACGAAAGATTTTGGCTGCCAGAATTAGGGCTGGGTCTAGGAGTATGGTCTGGGTCATACCAAGAGGTGAATGGTCGATGGTTACGCTGGTATGATGAATTGGGGAACTGGATTCCCACAGGCTCTGAACAGGCTCAACAGGCTCAGGATCAGTTGCAGCAGACTAAGCAACAGTTGCAGCAAGCTCAGCAACAAAAGGAGTTGGTTCAGCAGCAGTTGCAGGAGGCTGAACAAGAAGCTCAACTCGAACGCCAGGAAAAGGAATTGGCTCAACAGCAGGCAGCGAGATTAGCAGAACGTCTGCGACAGCTGGGGATTGACCCAGGAGAGGTGTAAAAGGTGCCGTTGGCAGCAGAATAGAAAAGCCGATGCTCGGTACGATCCGCTACTTGAGGTGCATATAGCAATAGCCGTCTCATACCAAATCCTGTTCCCAAACCCCCCTTATCTGCATAGCCATAGATTCGTGGCATACAAAGATTTGGTCGATTTTTATAAAAGGGTTTTGACAAACGGATTTGATATAAGTCCACTTATACGCTTAGTTCAGTTCTGGAGTATTTAGTTTAAATATTCTAATTATACGTCCAGCGTTGTTTTTTGTCCATTTGCTCTCGCAACGCCCTATAGCGACGTAAGGAGTTTAGCGGTGGGAGGATGTCAATCATGGTTTACCACTGCCTCACTAATATTGTTTGTTAGAAAGCTAGCTTTTTTTTTATATAATGATTATAATTGTCATAAAGTATCTATTCGAGATTGTCTGCTGGTGAACAAAACTAACGATCGTTTTGAAGTTGTAATTGTGGGGGCTGGGGCTGCTGGAATTGGCTGTGGAGTAGTCTTAAAAGATTTAGGAATTGAAAACTTTGTCATTGTAGAACGACATCAAGTAGGGGCTTCTTTTAGGCGTTGGGCTGAAGAAATGCGATTCATTACGCCGTCGTTTCCCAGTCATGGTTTTGGATTGCTGGATCTCAACGCAGTAGTTTTAAATACTTCTCCTGCCCTCAGTTTCAGAAAGGAACATCTTTCGGGGAAAGAATACGCTCTATATCTAGAGACTGTAGCAGAGCATTTTCAACTACCTATAAAAACCGAGACAAATGTGAAAACTATGGCAGCTTTACCTCAAGGCAAAGGCTTTGTCTTGGAAACTTCTAAAGGCGAGTTGCGTTCACGCAGTGCCTCAGCTTCGCTGAGATCGCAGTTTGTGATTTGGGCAGCAGGAGAGTTTCAATATCCCAATCTTAATCCTTTTCCAGGGGCGGAATTATGTATACATAATTCCCAAATACGTTCTTGGACAGAGCTTAAGGGGAAAGAATTTGTAGTTGTGGGAGGCTATGAAAGCGGTGTAGATGCAGCGTCAAATTTGGCAGAATTAGGGAAAAAAGTAAAGTTAATCGATCGCCAGAGTAGCTGGTCAAACTTAGACTCAGATCCTAGTGTTTCTCTGTCTCCTTATAGTCTAAAACGTTTAGAAATAGCTTATTCTATGGGTCGGGTCGAACTAATTGGAGAACAGCACATTGAAGCAGTCAAAGCAGTAAAAAAAGGATATGTGGTGGAGAGCGAGTACGAACAGTGGTTTAGTTCTACACCGCCAATTCTCTGTACGGGGTTTGATAGCAGTTTAAAACAAATCGCACCTCTATTTGACTGGTCAAATGGCTATGCAGCCCTGACTCAAGAAGATGAGTCTACCCTAACTCCAGGATTATTTGTCGTCGGTCCTTCGGTGCGTCACGGCGATATAATTTTTTGCTTTATTTACAAATTTCGGCAGCGATTTGCTGTAGTCGGTAATGCGATCGCTCAACGTCTGGGAATCGATCCAACTCCATTGGAAGCCTATCGCCGAGAAGGTTTGTTCTTAGATGACCTTTCTTGCTGTAATAACGATTGTGTTTGTTAAAAAGTCAGCGGTGGTTATTGGTAAAGAGAGTACGGGCAAGTCCCAACTAATTGCGGCTCTTACAGGACAGACTCCCTATAGTGCCAATTTTCGCGGTTCTACAGTGACTTGTGACACTTATCAATCTGAAGCCTATACCTTTATCGATACCCCTGGAATTCTCTATCGTTCCGATAGTGTAACTACTAAGAAAGCTTTAAGACAGCTACAAGAAAATGACACCGTGCTATTGGTAGTCAAGGCAACCGACGTAGATCGAGATTTAGCAGATCTACTACCTTTAGTAGCAGATAAAAGGGGCATTGTGGTGATTACTTTCTGGGATAAGGTATTCTCGACGGTTCATAACGGACATCTCACGGGTCTGGGGCAACCCCAGACCCCGTGTCCTCCTCAACAAGTGATTAGGGAATGGACGGAAACTTCTAACCTGAGCATTGTCACTGTAGATGCCCGCCACATTACTACAGAACAAAAAGACCATATTTTGGCTTCTCTGCAAGAACCTAATCCTTTTCCCGCCCAATGGATTCCTACAAGGGCTGGCTGGTATATAGAACCCCACCCAACACTGTTAGAACATCCTCGACTGGGCAGTTTATTGGCGATCGCTTTATTACTTATTCCTGCCATTATTGCTGTCTGGGGTGCTAACTCCTTTGCGACTTTAGCAGATCCTATAGTCCAAAGTGCGATCGCTCCTGTTATTAAACCTTTATCCCAACTCCCAATCTGGTTAAGAGAAATACTGATAGGTCAGTATGGACTGATAACTATGAGTCCGTTGCTGTTTATTTGGGCGATGCCCACAGTAATTCTCTATGCCCTATTCTTGGGCGCATATAAAGCTAGTGGGTTAATAGAACGAATTACCATTGCTCTCAATCCTTTACTCCGTCCGTTTGGGTTATCGGGACGGGATTTAGTACGAGTAATTATGGGTATGGGGTGTAATGTTCCTGCGGTGATTAGTACCCGTGCCTGTTCTAGTTGTTCTAGGGGAACTTGTATTTCCGCGATCGCTTTTGGTTCGGCTTGTTCTTATCAGTTTGGCGCAACTTTAGGGGTGTTTAGTGCTGCTAAGTTACCTTACTTGATAATTCCTTACCTGCTGTATCTAACCGCAACCACCTTGATATATACCTACATCATTTCTTCCCCTACAGCTAAATCGAATCAGAATCCCCTAGTAATCGAAGGAAGAGCATTTTTAGAATTTCCTCATTCGTCAGTAATTTGGCGCGAAGCTAAGTCAACTATTAATCAATTTTTGTTCAATGCAATTCCCATATTTTTAGTTATTACCGTTATTGCTTCTGTGTTGAATTGGTTAGGAACAATCGCAGTTTTAGCCAATATTATTAACCCTTTGATGGGATGGTTTAATTTACCCCCTGAAGCCTCATTGCCTATTGTTTTAGCTTCTATTCGCAAAGATGGACTGCTATTATTTGCCGAACCAGAAACCTTGGCTATGTTAACTCCATTGCAGGTTTTGACTGGGGTGTATCTAGCAGGAGTATTGCTACCTTGTTTAGTTACTCTGTTAACTATTACGCGAGAACAGTCTCTTCGATTTGCCTTATTGCTGTTAAGTAGACAGGCGATCGCTGCGATATTTTTTTCTCTATTACTTGCTTGGGGAGGATTATTAATCAAGTAATAATTAATACTAAATCCTGTCCCATACCCCCCTTATTCAAACAGCTATAGATTCATCGAATAATAAGGATTTGGTTTATTTTTTGTAAAGGGGGTATGGCAAGCGGATTTGGTATTAGTCATTGGCCTGATATCAAGTTCGCTATTCCCTTAACTATCAATTATTATCTGAAGTATTGTTTATTTGAACATTCCTGTGACTAGTACCATTGTTGCTAGTACCATTGTGGCTAGTACCATTGTGACTATTACCATAGGATTGTCTAGCCATCCACTTAGTCAATTCCTGAGATAGCTGAGTTAGGGACTCAATTAATTGGTGTGAAACGTCTACAGGAAANACGTTCATCACCGCCAATTCCTGACGGGTTCGCAGATTGGGTGCAGCATACATAGCTGGTGTAATGCCTGTACAAGGTTCAGTAAAAATCTCAACTGGTGAGGTACAGGATTTAACCCCATGGTCGATCGCCATCAAGCTACCATCAGCATTTGCCCCTAAACGAATCGTTTGTTCCGTTTCAGACCGGTGTCCGGCGTTGGCGGTCATTTGCCGACGGCTGAGAACAACTTTCAGGGGACGTTGCAGTTGACGGGCAGCTGCTGCACCAAGAATGGCATGGGGACAAGGGAAGGCTTTAGAACCAAAACCCCCACCAATAAAAGGTGTGATAATACGGACTTTTTCCGGGGGAAGTCCAAACAGCTCTGCATAGGTACGCTGACTACCGATTACCCACTGGGATGGTTCGTAGACAGTCAGGGTGTCTGGATCTTGCCAGTGAGCAATGATAGCATGGGGTTCCATCGGTGCGTGTAGTTCGCTGGAAGTTGTGTAAGTAGCTGTAATCTCGGCTCCTACACCTGCCATGGCACTGGCAAAGTCCCCAGCAGCAAAATTCCCCTTCTCAAACGTCATCTGTTGCCCAAGCATGGGTGGAGCTTCGTTAAAGGTGGCTTTGCTGGTTTCTAGAATTGGTTCTTGGGTGACGTATTCTACCTTAACTAAATGGGCAGCGTGACGTGCCCGTTCAAAGGTATCTGCGACTACCAAACCAACAATTTGCCCTGCGTAGTAAATTTGGTCATCTGATAAGGGTAGTCGTGCCTCGTAGATTTTTGAGGTTAAAAAATCGTTAGCTGGTTTAGATACGGTCGGCGGGTTTTTATGAGTGAAAACCGCAATTACCCCTGGTGCTGTTGCTGCTGCTTGGGTATCAATACTTTTAATCTGCCCATGAGCAATGTTAGCAGTCACCAGATAACCATGAACTAAACCAGGAATTTGATGTTCAGCAGCGTAGGTTGCTGTCCCTGTAACCTTTGCTCGTCCATCCTTGCGGTTAATATTAGTACCAGTTACTTGATTCATGCTACCCCTCCTCCTTGAGCAGAAACCATGAGGGCGCGACGAATCGCCCGCTTTGCCAGTTCAACTTTATAACCGTTGTGAGTTAAAGGTTTGGCTAAGTCCAAGGCAATTTCTGCAGCCTCGGTAAATGTTGCTACATCCGCAGACTTACCAATCAAAAACTCTTCTGCTGCTGTTGCTCGCCAAGGCTTGTGTGCTACCCCACCCATTGCCAAGCGTGCAGCTTGGATTTGCTCCCCTTGCAAGTTTACCGCCGCCGCCACAGAAATTAAAGCAAAGGAATAGGAAGCGCGATCGCGTATTTTCAAATAAACCCCAGATTTCCCAAAGGATAAGCTCGGCAGAATCACAGCCGTAATTAACTCCCCTGGTTCTAAATTGGTGTCTTGCTCGGGTGTATTTCCTGGTAGACGGTGGAAATCTGTAAAAGGTATTTGCCTTTGCCCTTGGGCACTTGCTACTTCCACCACCGCATCCAATGCAGCTAGGGCAACACACATATCTGACGGGTGGACTGCTACACACTGCTCGCTGGCCCCAAGGATGGCGTGACTACGGTTAATTCCCGTAATTGCGGGGCAGCCTGTCCCTGGTTGCCGTTTATTACAAGCAAAGGCGGTATCGTAATAATAGGGACAACGGGTACGTTGCAGCAGGTTTCCCCCCACTGTAGCCATGTTGCGAATTTGCTGAGATGCGCCAGATAGAATTGCCCTAGCTAACATGGGATAGTTGCGGCGAATATCACTATTGTCTGCCACTGCTGTATTACTAACTAGCGCTCCCAGACGCAGACTACCATCAGCCATCGGTTCAATGTTCTGCATCTGTAACCGAGAGATATCAATCAGTTGCGATGGCTGATCTAAGAATACTTTCAGACGGTCAACTAAATTCGTTCCACCAGCAATAAACATCGAGTTTTGGTCAGCAACTGCCTGGTTTACCGCATCTAACCAGGAGGTGGCACGGGTATAGGTGAAGTTATTCATGATGCTTACTGATCCCCAGATTCACTAACCATAACCGCTGCCACAGGAGAAGGTGGTTTTTGTCCAATTACCTGCTGTACGGCTGCCACAATACCATTGTAAGCACTGCATCGGCAGAGATTCCCACTCAGTCGTTCCTTAATTTCCGCCTCGGAGAGTTCAGCTAGTTGCGGAGGACTATGCAAATCTGGTGTCACCGCGCTAACACAACCCCGTTTAACTTCCTCCAAAAGAGCCACAGAAGCGCAAATTTGCCCTGGGGTACAATAGCCGCATTGGAAGCCATCATTGTCAATAAATGCCTCCTGCACCGGATGGAGAGTATCCCCTGTTGCCAAGCCTTCAATGGTGACAATTTCTTTTCCCTCCTGCATTACAGCCAACGCGAGACAGGAATAAACTCGCTGACCCTCAATTAAAACAGTGCAAGCTCCACATTGTCCATGATCGCACCCCTTTTTACTCCCGACTAATCCCAAATATTCACGTAGGGCATCTAAGAGTGTTACACGGGGTTCAATGGTGAGGGTGTGCTGTTCACCATTAATGGTAAGAGTCACATTCATCTAGGCTTCGCCTCCTTGTAAACTTTCTCTGGCCAATTACGGGGTGGAATTTCCCTTCCTTTGTAAAATTGCCGCTCCAACTTACCCAAAGCCAACCAAACTCCCCCACTAATTAAAACAGCTACAGTCAAAATAATAACAGTAACAATAGATACCTCAGGGTGGATAAATACCAGTAACGGAAGCAATACCCAAACCAGTGCAGTCCCTACAGCTAATCCCAGCCTTAACCGTTGCAAGTTCGCTAAAGCCCCACGACAACTCGCGCATTTTTGCGTGTGGGAATGATACCTTTCTAATAGAACTTCCTTAGGTAGTGATGGTGGTAGAGTTTTTCCTGGAAATGGGTCGATACTATAATGATTCACCCAAAAACGCAACTGGAATACAAATAGGTCGGCTTTAGTTGGCAAATAAAACGCTTTATTAAAATTACCACTACCCCCTTGTTGTTCGAGATATCTTTCTTGGTAATGCCAGAAAATCTGATCATCTTCCAAAACATTATTTTGCCCAATATGGGAATACCACCGAGGAGTTAGTTTCAGAAATAACCCTAGTAATTTGGAGGAAAACTTAAAAGGAAAGCGGGCAAATAGCCGACACTCTCCCTTGCGAATGGGAGTTGCGTACACAACTGTTAGTGTCCTGCCAAACTGCTTGGAGGTGAGGTCATGCCACATCAGTCCAGGAGCAATAAAGGTCGTATCCTGTCGTCCTAGGGTTCCTTTACGGGGACCTTCTGCCCAAACCCCTTTAAATCCCCACTTCCCGGATTCTACAACCTCCAATTCCACAGGAGATACATTAGCGCGGTTACCGACACTGCGGTGGTGGGTGTAAGGAATATGACTGGG